>JAICUO010000002.1 GCA_025935815.1 Streptosporangiaceae bacterium | reverse complement strand
GCGCGGATCCCGTGGGTGGCCCAGCACGTGGGGACGGGGATCGGCGGGCTCAGCATCGCGCTGCTGATGCCGGGCACCGGCGCGATGCTGGCCATGCCGCTCTCCGGGCGCCTGGTGCACCGCTATGACCTGCGTTCCCTGGTCCGGGTGCTCATCGCGGTGTTCTGCGCGGCGCTGGTGCTGCCGGCGCTGCCGACGTCACTGGTCCTGCTGTGCGTCGCCCTCGTCGGGTACGGAGCGGCGGCCGGGCTGGCTGACGTGGCGATGAACGCGCATGCCGTCGTGGTCGAGGAGCGCTACCGGCGGTCGGTGATGTCGGGCATGCACGGGTGCTGGAGCGCCGGCGGCCTGATCGGCTCGGCCGCCGCGGCGGTGGCGATCCGGCTCGCGCCCGATGCCCGGGCCCACTTCCTGCTCACCGCGGCGGTCCTCGCGATCATCGCCGTGGCGAGTGGTGCCTGGCTGCTGCCGCACCAGCCGGAGCCTGGGGTGGACGCCCCGCCGGCGTTCGCGCTGCCCTCCCGCGCCGTGCTCGCGATCGGCCTGGTCGGCCTGTGCGCGGTGTTCGCCGAGGGGTCCGGGCTGGACTGGTCGGCGGTCTACGTCCACAACGTGCTCGGGCACCCGGCCAGCACGGCCGCCCTGACCGTGGCCACCTTCTCGGTCAGCATGGCCACGGCGCGGTTCGCCGGGGACTGGGTGGTTCGCCGGGTGGGGCCGGTGACGACTGTCCGGCTGGCCGGGGTGTGCGCCACCGCGGGCGCGGTCGGCGTGGTCCTCACCCGGAACATCGCCTTGGTCGTCGGCGGCTTCGCGCTCATCGGCATCGGCATCGCGGTGGTGGTGCCGCTGGTGTTCGCCGCCGCGGGGCGCATCGGCCCGCATCCGGGCCGCAGCATCGCCGGGGCGGCGGGCATCGCGTACGGCAGCGGGCTGGTCGCCCCGGGCATCATCGGCGGCATCGCCCGGCTGTCCTCGCTGACCGTGTCGTTCGTGGTGGTCGCCCTGCTCGTCGCCGCGATGACGGTCGGCGCCGGGGTGCTCCGCCCGTGATGCGGCGGCCGCGCGGGGCGGCCCCCGCACGTCACACTCCCGGGGGCTGCGCCGTCCTGGTGGCGTGAACACACCATCGCGGCGGCTGATACTCGCCTTGACCGTGGCCGTCGGCCTCTACGTCGGAATCTGGGCCGAGTTCCTCCCGCACGCCTTCTACACCTCGTTCCCCGGCTTCGGGCGGCACTGGATCAGCGACAGCGGAGCCTGGGATGAGCACCTCATCCGCGACGTCGGCAGCTTGTACCTCGCGCTCACCGCGATCAGCGTGGCCGGGATCATCGCCCGCACCGCCACCCCGGGCGTTATGGCCGGCCTGGCATGGACGGTCTTCGGCGTGCTCCACTTCGGCTACCACCTCACCCACCTGACCGGATCGGCCACCGACATCGCCGGGATCATCATCAGCCTCGGGATCAGCGCCATCCTCGGTGTCATCCTGGTCATCGCGCCGCCTCGCCCGCCCCGGGGTTGATGTTGTGGTTGAGGCGGAAGGCGTTGTCCGGGTCGTAGCGCCGCTTGACGCTGACGAGCCGCTCGTAGTTGACGCCCCACAGGTCGCGGGCGACCCGCCCGTCATCGGCGGGCAGGTTGTTCAGGTACTGGCGGTGGGCCAGGTACGGGCGCAGTTGCTCGAAGGTCTCCCTGGCCCACGCGATGTTGACGTCGGTGTCGGAGCAGTCTAGCCACTGGGACACGATCAGCAGGCTGTACCCGGGCGCGCGGTGAGCGAAGGCGGTCGCGGTCGGCTCGACGCGCGACACCGCGCCGAGGTAGGGCACGATCCCCAGGCCGCTCATCGGCGACGGGCACCGGTGCAGCGCCTCGGTCATGGCGTCGAGCGCGCCATCGGACAGCTCGCGCAGGAACGCCGACTTCCAGTAGTTGAGCGCCCCCCGGGGGTAGCCCGCGTCGCTGAGCGTGTTCATCACCGGGTACGGCATGGCCTTGATGTCCTCGCTGACCGGCGGGCCGAACTGCCGCAGCGGCTTGAGGTCGGCCTCCGCGGTCGCGGGGTCACCGCAGTGGCAGGCCGCCATGGCGACGTACTTGTCCCTCGGCGCGGCGGCGTCGGCGAACATGTTGAAGTACACGGTGAGCTCGTCGGGGGCCGAGCTGGTGAGGTCGCGGTAGCAGGCGAGGGCGTCCCGGGCGCGGCTGATGGGGTGGACGACCAGCCCGCCATGGATGGTGGACACCGGGTGCGCCTGGTACTCGAAGCTGGTGGCCACGCCGAAATTGCCGCCGCCGCCACGCAGGGCCCAGAACAGGTCGGCGTTCTCCTGCGCACTCGCGCGGATGGTTTGCCCGTCCGCCGTCACCACCTCCACGTTGCGGAGATTGTCGATGGTGAGGCCGTACTTGCCCATCAGCCAGCCCTCGCCGCCGCCCAGGGTGAGCCCGGCGATCCCGGTGCTGGAGACCACCCCGCCGGTGGTGGCCAGCCCGTGGCCGGCCGCCGCCCGGTTGAGCTCCTTCCAGGTCACGCCGGCCTGGGCCCACACCGTCAGCCGGCCCGGGTCGACCCTGATGCCCTTCATCGGGGCGAGGTCGATCATCAGGCCGCCGTCGGTGACCGCCAGCCCGGCGACGCCGTGGCCACCGCCGCGCACCGAGATCTCGCTCGCCTGCTCGCGGCCGATCCGGACCGCGTCGGCGACGTCGGGGACGGTATGGCACCGGGCGATCAGCGCGGGCCGCTTGTCGATCAGGCCGTTGTGCACGCGGCGGGCCTGGTCGTATCCCGGGTCGGCGGGGCCGATGAGCTCGCCGGCGAACGCCGACCGCACCTCGTCCGCGACCGTGATCACGTTGTCCATCACATCTCCTCCTCAGGCACCGGGCGAATGTCAACCACTATCCCCGGCCGCCCTGTCACCGGCGTGTCGCTCCCGTGTCGCTCCCGTGTCGCGGACGTGGCCTGGGCTGTGTGATGCTGGGGACGGGGTGAGGAGGTCATGGTGGCCCGGTGGGAGTACGGGCTGCTTGGCCCGGTCGAGGCACGCGTGGATGGCCGCGTCATTGAGCTGGCCGGCGCCAGGCAGCGACTGGTGCTGGCGATGCTGCTGGTGGCCGCCAACCGCGTCGTCCCCGCCAGCCGCCTCATCGACGAGCTGTGGGGAGAGGCGCTGCCAGCGGATCCGCCCGCCGCGCTGCGCACGCAGGTCTCCCGCCTGCGCCGCGCGCTCGGCCCGGCCGGGACCGGCCTGGCCGCCGTCGGGGGCGGCTACCGGCTCAGCCTGCAGCGCGGCGAGCTGGACGCGGCCCGCTTCGAAGACGGTCTGGCGGCCGCCACGCAGGCGACCGGCGAGCAGGCACTCGTGCGGCTTGACCAGGTGCTTGCCCTGTGGCGGGGCCTGGCGCTGGCTGAGTTCACCGACCGGCTGTTCGCCATGCCGGAGGCCATCCGGCTGGATGAGCTCCACCTGGCGGCGCGGGAGCGGCGGGCCGAGCTGCTGCTGGCGCAGGGCCGCGCCGAGGACGCGGCCGCCGCCTTGCAGGCCGTGCTGGCCGAGCACCCGGAGCGAGAGCGGTCCCGGGGCCTGCTCATGCAGGCCCTCTACCGTGGCGGCCGGCCTACCGACGCCCTCGCCGCCTTCCGGTCCTGGCGTCACTACCTGGCCGAGGACCTGGGACTGGATCCCTCGCCCGCCTTGCGGGGCATCGAACAGGACATCCTGCGGCACGCGCTCCCGGCGCCGGAGGCGCCCGCCCGCCCGGCCAGCCGGGCGCTGCCGCTGCCGGTGCCGGTGACGAGCTTCGTGGGACGCGAGGAGGACTACCGGGCCATCACCGGGCTGCTGGGTGAGGCGCGGCTGCTGACCCTGCACGGGCCGGGCGGCGTGGGAAAGACCCGGCTGGCCCTGGAGGTGACCGCCCGGATCGGCTCCCGCTACCGGGACGGGGCGCGCCTGTGCGACCTGGCCGCGATCCGGCGGCCCGCCGCCGTCACACCGGCGATCGCCACCGCGGTCGGGCTCAGCGAGCGCGCCTTTCAGCCGCTGGAGGACCAGCTCGTCGCGGACCTGGCGGGCCGGGACCTGCTCCTGGTGCTGGACAACTGCGAGCATGTCGCCGACGCGGTGGCGATCATCGCCGAGCGGCTGCTGCGGGAGACCCGGAGCGTCACCGTGCTGGCCACCAGCCGCGAACGACTGCGGGTCGACGGCGAGCACCGGTGGCCGGTCCGGCCGCTGAGCGCCGATGGCCCGCGGTCCCCGGCGGTGCGGCTGTTCCTGGACCGGGCGCGCGCGGCGGACCCGACCTTCGTCGCCGCCGACGCCGGCGAGATCGCGGCACTGTGCGCCCGGCTGGACGGCCTGCCGCTCGCCATCGAGCTGGCCGCCGCCCGGCTGCCCGGCACCACGATCGCCGAGCTGGCCCGCAACCTGAACGACCGGTTCGGCCTGCTGACCGTCGGCCGCCGGGCCGATGCCCGCCATCAGTCGCTGCGGGCCGTGGCCGACTGGTCCTACCAGCAGCTGCCGCCGGCCGAGCAGCGGCTGTTCGACCAGCTGTCGGTGTTCCGGGGCTGGTTCGACATCAGTGACGCCGGCGCCGTGTCCGCCAGCGAGCCGGGCGGCATCGCCCCCCTCGTGCTCCAGCTGGCCGACCGGTCGCTGATCAGCGCCCGCCGCGACGGTGACACCGCCCGCTACCGCATGCTGGAGACGCTGCGCGGCTACGGGCTGGAGCGGCTGGAAGAGCGCGGCGAGCTGGAGGCGGCGCATGGCCGGCATGCCCGCTGGGCCGCCGCGCTGGTGACGCAGGCGGACCGCGGGATGCGCGGCCCGGCCGAGGCGGCGTGGGCGGCGAGGCTCGGCGGCCACCTTGATGACCTGCGCGCCGCCCACGGCTGGACGGCTGGCCACGACACCGAGCTCGGCCTGCGGATGACCGCCGAGCTGCACTGGTACGCGCAGTGGCGCTGCCAGCCGGAGGTGTTCCGGTGGGCCGACGTGAGCGCGGCCGCCGCCGCGGGCTCGCGCTCGCCGTTTTACCCGGACTCCCTGGCCTCCGCCGCCCTCGGCGCGGTGTACCGCGGCGACCTGGGGACCGCCGAGACCGCGGCCCACGCCGCGCTCCAGGCCGCGCGGTCCCTGGCCCCGGTGGCCGCCCGCCGGGCGCTGGAGGCGCTCGGCGACGTCGGCATCTTCCGCGGCGACCTCGAGCGCGCCGCCAGCGTCTACGACCAGGCGTATCACCTGTCGATGGCGGAGGGTGAGCACCTTGACGCCGCGTGGGACGCGAGCAGCGCCGCCGCCGCCTTGACCTATGACGGCCGGCTGGAGGAGGCGCGCCACTGGGCACGACGCTGCGCGGACGCCGCCGCCGCCTCGGGCGCGCCGTCGGCACTGGCGATCGCCGCCTGGACCACCGGCGAGATCGCCGCGCTCACCGACCCCGGCGAGGCCGTACGGCACCTGGAACGGGCCATCGAGTTGGCCGCGGTCGCCGACAGCCGGCTGGTCGCCGGGCTGGCCGAGGTCACCATGGCCGCGCTGCACGCCCGGCACGGCGAGCCCGCCACCGCGCTGGCCTACTACCAGCGGGTCATCCCCCAGTGGGGGCACGCGGGAGCCTGGACGCCGCAGTGGATCACCCTGCGCACCCTCATTGACCTGCTGGCCCGCGTCGGCGCCAGCCGGGACGCGGCCACCTTGTACGGGGCGGCCACCTCGGCGACCACGGGCGCGCCGGCCTACGGGGCCGACGCCGACCTGCTGCGCGAGGTCGAGGCCCGGCTGCGCGAGCAGCTGACCGCCGCCGAGTTCCGCGACTGCACGGAGCGGGGCAGGCTCCTGGACAACCGTCAGGTGATCGACCTGGCACTCGGCGCGATCGCGCGCACCACCGGCTGATCGAGGTGATCGCCAAGGCGGGCGGGCGCGCGTCAGGCTGACTGCTGGATGCAGGAGGTGAGGGTCGCGACGTCGCTGATCCACGCGGTTAGCTCGCCGGAGGTGGGGGCGAGCTCATAAGGGTGGTAGTGGCAGGCGTTACTGAGGGCGGCCCAGGTGTAGGCGACCTGGTGAGCGAGGGCGGAGTCCAGGTAGGCGGGCAGGCAGATCAGCTGTGAGTGCATGGCCGCCTGACGCATTGGGCCCGTTTCTGGCCCGGATGCCCAACGGGAGTCGACCGCTTCCTCGAGGGCTTGGCGTGCTAGCAGCGCCGCGGTTCGCGGCCACACCCCGGCGATCGCCGCGTCTGGCCGGGTGATGAGCTCCCGGGCGGCGGCCAGCAGCTGTTCCGGAGTCACGGCAGCCTTTCCCCGATCTTCGCGGCGAGGCCGCGGCTGTCGGAGATGAGCCCGGCCAGATCCCCGGCGTATGGCTCGTGCGCGCCCTTGTTCAGCGCGCGGTACGTGTCGGCGTGAACCTTGCCCCACCGGTCAAGCGCGGGCAGGACCCGGCCGCCCTCGTCGGGGTCGCCGAACATGGCGAGGGCAGCGACGCGGGTGAGGGAGTGCGGGCTCGCGGCCAGCTGGGCTTCGATCGTGGCCCGGGCGTGGCCGGCGCTCAGCTCGCGCCACCAGAACGCCTGGGTGAACGCGGCCTCCACGGCGGTCCGGCACAGACCGGGCACCACCCGGCGCGCCACGCCTTCGGGTACGTTGGTGTCCTTCTTGAGGTCGCGGGCGTCCTTGAGCGCCTGCCGGATCGGATCAAGGCAGGGCCGGATCTCCACGGCCGAACGCGGGCGCCGGGTCACCTCGAGGATCGTCGCCGGGATGGACAGGGTCCGCACGGCGGTGGCCAGCCGGTTGTCGTGCGTGAAGACGATGACCTGGCGGCTGGCCGCGACCTCGTGGAGGACCTGGGCGAGCCCGTCAACCTTGGCCGGGTCCATCGCCTGGACCGGGTCATCGATGACCAGGAACCGGAACGGGCTGGCCGCCATGGTGGCGCGGGGCAAGAAGATGCTCAGCGCGAGCGCGTTGACCTCGCCCTGGCTCATGGTGGCGAGCGCGGCGCCTGGCGTTCCGTCGATGGTGACGTCGAGCTCCAGCGCCCGCCGGTTGGCGATGCCGGATAGCCGGAACGCGCCGAGGTCGACGTTGCTCTCCTGCCGCAGCCGTGACCAGATCTTCCGTGCCTGGTCGGCCAGTGGTGCCAGCCGGTCGTTGCGCAAGTCGGCGGTGGCGTCGTTCAGCCAGGTCCGCGCGTCCTTGAGTGCCTTGACCGGCTGGCTCGCCCTAACGGCCGGCTCGGCGTCGGCGCACCAGGATGCGACGTCGCTAGCCAGCGGAACCCACTGGTCATCCCGTCGGGTCAGCTCGGCCGCGGCCGCGGCGGAGACAGTGGTGATCGCGTCGGACAGCTCGATCGCCGACGTCTCCAGGTGGCCGGCGAGTTCCCGCAGGCCGGCCGGCGAGGTCAGGCCAGCGGCGGCGCCGGCCGGCGGGGTGGCCCAGGCGCGCCAGGCGTCGCGCGCCGGCTTCACGTCAACGCCCGCGACAGAGCCCGCCGCCGACTCGGCGAGCACCGGTGGCGGTTGCCGTAGGAGCGCGAGCGCCTGGTCGGCGGCGGCGCGGGCCGCCCGGGCGGTCTCCTCGGCGATTTTCGCCTCATCGCGTAGGCGGCTGAGATGCTCCCGGGTCGCCTGCGCCCACTGCGTCGTCAAGGCGCCCGCCTGGCCGCAGACCGGGCAATCGCCGTCGCCGTGAGTCGCGTGGTGGCGCAGGGCGGCGTCGAGCAACTCAGCCAGGCTGCGCGCCTGCCCCGCGCTGGTCCCCGCTATGGCCTCGATGCCGTCCGCGGCAGCGCGCGCCGCCGCTGCCGCCGAGGTAACCTCGGCGTCCGCCGGCCGGCTGAGCTGAGCGAGTTGCCGCAGCGGGGCGAGCGGGCCGCTATCGGCGGCCGCTCCTCCAACGGCCGCCGACCGGGCGGCCTCCACGTCCCAGGTCCGGCCCTTCAGGGCGGCCAGGCAGGCCCGGGCCCGCTCGTCGTCCACTGCGGCCAGCCGTTCCCTGAGCGGCTCCAGTCGCCGCTTGACGTCATTCAGCATCTCGTCGCGCTGTTTCCTGGCGGCGTTCAGCCGGGCGGCCGCGTCGGTCAGCTCATCGAGGCCGAGCACCGAGGCCAGCAGGTCATGGAGTTCCGATGGACGCCCGAAGAACGCCTCAAGCTCAGCGTGGGACAGGAACGGCCGGTAGGTGCTCAGGGCGCTGCCCCAGCCGAGGCCGTCGACCGGGCGGCGCTTCTGGCCCGCCACCTGCAGCCAGGAACTGGAACCGGCGATGTCAGCGCCGCCCGGCCAGGTGCGGGCGACGGTTGCCTTGCCCATTCCCTCGATCAGGAAGCCCGCGCGGGCCTCGATATCGCCGGTGGCGTGCTTGTTCTGCCAGCCCTCCTTGAAGACCACGGGCGTGCCCGGCGCTGACCAGCGCATCAGCGTGCCGGTCAGCAGGACCTCAAGCCCTTCCGCGAAGCTGGACTTGCCGCTGCCGTTCCGGCCGACCACCAGCGTCAGGCCGGGTGCCGGGTAGACGTCCAGCGTGGCGGCAGGCCCGATGCCCCGGAACCCGCTGACGGTCAGCGACTGCAGGTAGGCGCCGACCGGCTCGGGGCCGCTGCCGGTGCTTTGGGTCGGCGCGTATCGCTCCCCGGTGCCGGCGCCGGCGCCGGCGTCGGCGTCGAGCTGCGCGGCCAGCGCCTGGTCCCCGTCCAGGGCGGCCAAGAGCAGGTCCGCAGCCTCGTCGGGAAGCGCGACCACCGCCAGCCGCTGAAGCACGATGTCGAGCAGTCCGTCATTCACATACTCGAACTATCACATAGAGTGACCGCACTTCACCTTGTTGCGATATGTTGCGCCGATTAGGGCTGGCGGAGCTGGTCCAGCCAGTCGATCGCGGGCCCGCTGCGCTGCCCACCGGGCTCGTCGGCGATTGCGGCCCGTGGTCTACTGGGAGCGTGGACCGCAAGCAGGCACTGCAGGTCATCAGGCAAGCCGGGCGGCCCGGCCGCCGGCCGGTGGGGACGGCTGCCGAGCAGCGGGCCGAACTGGAGCGGACCCGGGTCCAGCTGATGATCGAGATCACCGCGCGGGCCGAGGCCTACCGCAAGGGCCTGCTCGCGGCGGCTAAGCGCCTGAGCCCGGAGGAAGCGGAGATCATCTCCGACCTGGAGGAGCACGGCCTGCAGGTGCCGCAGCTGCATGACCTGCTCTGCGGGGGGCACGTCCTGGTCGATGATCCGAAGCTGTACCAGAAGTGGCGGTTCGACCAGGTCAGCCACCTGCGCATATCCAGCCACCACCGTGACATCGACAAGTCCCGCTACCCCGACATCGGGATGCGCGGGCAGGTCGTCCGGGAAAAGCTGCACGGGCGGACGGCGCAGGGCACGTGGGTGCAACTGGAGAAGACCCCGGCCGCCTTCGGCAAGCGGAAGCTGCCCAGCCCCACCGACGTGCTTCACCTGGTCGATTACCTCGTGTACCGGGTGACCCGCAGCAACGTCGGGCCGTGGGGGCTGTCCCGGCTGACCGAGCGGCGCCCCATGTACCTGTCGCCCATCGTGGCCGTCCCCACGCCGCTGGCCCCCGCGGTGGCGGAGTCGCTGGCCTCGGCGTTGCGCCAGATCGAGGCCGACGATGACGTGACCGCGGCGTCACGGGACCTGGCCGCCCGGTTCCCGCCCCCGCAGCGGGCGGACCCGGCCGGCGAGCTCGGCCAGGCGCTGGCCGGGCGGGCCGGGCGGGGCCTGTTCGGGAGCTCTGAGGTGTGGGTGACCGAGACACCGTCGCTGACCGCCGCGGCGGTCTTCGCACAACGGGGGGAGCAGATGCCCGAGGGACTGCTGGGGGCAGCGGCGGGCGGCCATGGGTGAGCCGGCCGCCAACAGCGCGGCGGTCCCGGAAGGCCTCGTCTCGGCGGTGGTGCACCTGGTTGACACCGGGCCGGTGCTGCTGGGCGCGTACACCGCCGCGGAGCTGACCGCCGTGGACGCGATCGTGGACTTCCTGGAAACCCGGCCGTCGGCCGACGTGCTGGCCGAGGCGGTCCGCTCGCTAGCCGCCCGCCAGCTGCTGGTGGCCGGCTCATCCGGCCAGCAGGTGCAGGTGCGCGGGGACCTCGGCATCGCGGTCGCGTTCCAGCAGCGGTCCCGGATCGTCCTGGACGCTCGCTCGACCGGAACGGTGCCCGGTGAGCCATGGCGGGTCCTGCTGCTGCCCCAGCCCGAGCCAATCTGCCTGATGGTCCGCATCGACGCGCTCGGCGTGCACGAGCTGGGCCTGTACACGCTCGAGGATGCCCTGCGCTTCGTGGCCGAGTGGCTGCCGAGGGGCGAAGAGGCCGGCCCGGGCGCGGTGGCCGATCCCGACGCCCTGCTCGCCTCGGCCGAGCGCTCCGCCCTCATTACCGTCACCCGCTACACCACGCGAGGGTCGGCGGAGATCGCCGGGGCCAGCACTGACCTGGTCCTGGCGCGCCACGACGGCAAGCTGCACGCCTTCTCCCGGGCGTCCGCCGACCGCGCGGCGCTGGCGCCGCGCTCCCTGGACGGCGCCGGCGTGCGGGAAACGCTCACCGGCCTGCTCGGCTGACGTCCCGCAGCCGGTGACGACGGGGGGATCTTCCCCGGGGCCGACGCGCCGCGCTCGCGCCGGAGCACCCAGCCCCAGCCAGCCGACTCGCATCAGCGCTCGTCCCGCTCGCCGTTGAGGATGGACACCACGTCGGCGAGGGTTTCGTCGTCGCCGACGTTCCCGGCGAACACCACGTAGGGCACGCCGATCGCCCCGGGCGCCGCGTCCAGCGGCCGCAGCAGGGAGATGACGCCGGGAAACAGCTGCCCGGCCACCTCGGCGCGGCGGATGCCGAGCCCCTGCTGGGCGATGTCGTGGGAGGTGATCCCGCCCTTGGCGACGATCCAGGCGGGCCGGGCGGCCAGCGCCTGGCCAGCGATCCGCGACAAGGCGGCGGATACCGTGCGGGCGATCGCCAGGCTCCCGGCACCATCGGTGCCCGTGGCCACCGCGCGGCTGGTGTACAGCAGCACGTCGCCATCGTGGAGCGCGGCGATCACCTGCCGCGCCGTGTCGGCCGCCACCTCGCGGCCGGCGACGACGGCGGGGACGTCCAGCTCGACGGAGGCGATGCCGCCGCGAGCCCGCAGGGCCGCGAGCTGGCGGCTGGTCTGGCCGACGTGCGACCCCACCACCACGAGGCCGTGCCCGCCGGGCGGGGGCCCGCCCGCCGGCCAGATGTCGGCGCTGCGCAGCGGCGCCCGCGGGTCCATGCCGGCCAGCGCGCGCACGAACGACGGGCCGGTGCGGAACAGGAACGACGAGCCCGCGCGCTCGGCGATCAGGACCCCGGCGGCGACCGCCTCCAGGTCGGAGTACTCGGTGGCGTTGACCACGACCCACCTGCCGTCCCGCGCCCCGGCCAGCAGCTCGCGGACGCGCTCCGGGCCGCCGAGCCTGATGTCGGCCAGGCCGATGCTGGCGACGTCATCCCGGCGGATCGTGCCGCCGCTCTTCTCCGCCACGAAGTCACGCAGGTTCGACGCGCGGTAGCCGAACGCGGCGTCCCGCGCGAACTCGGTCTCGCCCACCGGCACCAGGCGGCCGCCGGCGCGGGCCCAGTGGATGTCGCCGGCGGTCAGCCGCCCGGCCTCCAGGAACGCCGGAACGAGCAGCACGCCGTCGTACCCGCGGCCGGCCGTCGCCCGGCGCACCGACTCCAGGGCCGCCACCTCCGCCATCACGTGCCCGCGCAAGGTCGAGTCGCTGCGGCTGAGGAGTTGCACGCGGGTGCCGCGCCGTTCGGCCACGGACACCAGGCCCCGCGCCGCCCGGACGTTGACCCCGGCGGCGGCCGGCTCGTCCAGGCTGCGGGTGTTGGTCAGCACGAAGCAGGTCGCGGCCGGGCCGGCCAGCGCGGCGGCGTACGCCTCCTCCTCCAGCGCGGTCACCACCTGGACGCCGTGCACCGCCTGCGACCCGGTCGGGTCATCGTCCAGCACGCCCAGCAGCAGTCCGTCCGCGGCCCGCATCGCGCGGATGGAGGCGCGCAGGCGGTCATCGTCGGGCCGGGGACCCGGGAGACCAGCCAGCACCTCGGTCGCGGAGGGCGGGGTATCGGGCAGGGCCTGCCTCCTTTCCCGTGGCTAGGCGGTTTCCGTGAGTAGGGCGGGGCGGCGGCGCCGCCGATAACGCTAACACCAGATATGCCCAGCGCCGGTTGTGTCGCTCGTGCCCAGTCCGGCCGGTTCTAGCGGAGCGGACCTCCAGGCCACCGGGCAGGACCAATGCCCTGGGTGGCCGCCGTCAACCACGGTGGCTGTAACTTTCGCGTGGTCAGGTGGCGTCGCCGCGCGCCTCCTGTGGGAGTAGTGGCTGGTAGCGCGAATGATCACCCGGAACCGGCTCCTATCATGACCGTCAATCCGCTACTAGGTCTTGCCAATCATGTTTAGTTCATCTGAACTGTTGAGGAATTTCAGCAGCGGATCAGCCGCGCGGATGAGATCCGCGCGGCGGGCGAGAATCGGGCGGCGATCATGGGCCATGAAGAGACCGGCGCGCAACACGATTCGCGGGCGCGGGAACGCATCAGCCGACGAGGCTTCCTGGCGGGGGTGGGCGCCGGGGTGGGCGCGGCAGGTGCCCTGGCCATGCGACCGGCGGCTGCCATCGCCGAGGTCCTCACCCCCCGGGCGGCCGGGCTGGCGACATCGCCGGACCGGTTCGGCCGCATCTTCAACCTCCCCGCCTTCGCCGACCTGAACGCTCCGACGCTGCCGTCGGCGCTCATGGCCATGGGCAGCCCCGGCGGGATCCTCGACGCGAAGGACGCGTTGGATCAAGGCCCGGTGAACCTGCTGACCAACCCGGCGCTGAGCGCGAACAACCCCGACAACCCCACCCACACGGCGGGGACGACCTTCATGGGCCAGTTCCTCGACCACGACATCACGTTCGACCAGACGTCAAAGCTCGGCGTGCCGCTGGAGCCAACCCAGGCGCCCAACGTACGGACGCCGGCGTTCGACCTTGACTCGGTGTACGGCGGCGGCCCGGCGGTTAGCCCCGCGCTGTACAACCCGGCCGACAAGGACAAGTTCCTCGTGGAAAGCGGCGGCCTCTTCGAAGACCTGCCCCGGCGGGCGGACCACACGGCCATCATCGCCGACCCGCGCAACGACGAGAACCTGATGATCGCCGGGCTGCAGGCCGCCTTCTTGCTCTTCCACAACCGCGTCGTGGACTTCCTGCGAGCCGGGGGACAGTCGGGCAGCGCTTTCGCGGCCGCCCAGCAACTCGTCCGGTGGCATTACCAGTGGCTGATCCTGCACGAGTTCCTGCCGCTGTTCATCGGGCAGGCGATGGTCGACGACATCTTGCACAATGGACGGCGGTTCTACCGGCCCGCGTTCGGCCAGGCGTTCATCCCCGTGGAATTCCAGGGGGCCGCCTACCGGTTCGGGCACAGCATGGTCCGGCCCTCGTACCGCGCCAACCTGGCCGGAGACCCGGGCGGCAATCCCGCCACCGGAGCGCCCGCCTTCTTCGGGCTCGTCTTCGACCCGGCCGGGGACGGCCAGGCCGACCCGGTCGACCTGCGCGGCGGGGCGCGGGCACCGAGGCGGTTCATCGGCTGGCAGACGTTCTTCGACTTCGGCGGCACCTTCACGACGGCCCTGCGGCGGAACAAGCTCATCGACACCCACATCTCCTCGCCGCTGTTCCACCTGCCCGTGAACACGATCGCCCCGGGGACCGAGCCCGCCCCGGTGGTGCTCGCGCAGCGCAACCTGCTGCGCCAGATGACCTGGTCGATGCCTTCCGGCCAGAGCATCGCGCAGGCGCTCGGGGTGGCCCCGCTGTGGGCGGAGAACTTCCCCGAGTTGCAGCAGTTCGGACACGGCCTGCCCTCCAGCACCCCGCTGTGGTACTACGCGCTCAAAGAGGCCGAGGTCGTGGCCGGCGGCCAGACGCTGGCCGGGGTCGGGGCCCGGATCGTCGGCGAGGTCTTCATCGGCCTGCTGCAACTGTCCCCGACGTCCTACCTGGCCGCCAACCCGAACTGGCGCCCCACGCTGCCGCGACGATCCGGGGCGGCCGGCGACTTCCGCTTGGTTGACCTGCTCACCTTCGCCGGCGTCGACCCGACCAGCCGCGGCCAGTAGCCCGCGTCACGGAACTGCCGTCCGCGAAGGCCCGCGACCGGGCGCGCTAGTACCCGGTCGCGGGCGGGTGCTTGTTCGGTTGGAGTGCCGGGTGGCGGGTCATGCCGCCCTGGTGCCGGGCGGCCCGTGATCGCCGGGCGGCCCGTGATCGCCGGGCGGGCCGCTGCCGCCGGGTGGCCCATGACTGTGCAGCACCTTGCCGCGAGGCCCGTACGCGGTGGTAGTCCCGTCAGGGTGCAAGACGAGCCGCCAGCCCCACCTGTGAATGCAAATATCGTGGTGAAACTGACAAAGTAGAACGCAATTACTCATAGATGTCTCGCCGCCGTCGACCTGATGGCGCAGATGATGGACATCACAGTGGGCGGGGGGCTTGCGGCAGCCGGGCCACTCACAATGCCGTGCCCGCAGTCGCACCGCGCGGCGGATGGAGCCGGGGATACTGGCGCTGACGCCCACGTCGAGGATGACGGACCTGGAGTTGTACGGGGCGTCGAGGAGGCCGCGGCGGAGCATGGCGGCGAGCCGGTCTGGCCCCGCGACCAGGTCGACGGCGAGGCGGGCGATGGCGTAGCGGACCGCCTGCCGGGCCTGCGCAGACAGTGCCCTGGCCCGGTCGCCCCCGCCGCGTGCCCGGCCATCCTCGGCCGCGTCCAGGAAGGCCGCGATGACGTCGATCATCTGATCCACGACAGCCAGGTCGGGGTGGCCCGTGACGACTGGGGCGACGATGGCGTCGCACGCGGCGGCCTCAGCGTCCTTGCCGGCTAGGTGGGCGTGCTCGCCGGCCATGGCGGCCAGCCACGCCTCGGTCAGCGCCGGGCCGCCCGGCAGGGCCAGCAGCTCGGCCAGCGAGATCACCGCGTCCACCCGGGTGTCGGCCCCGGCTCGGGCGGGGACCATGTCCGCGCGGATCAGGAGCTCGCACGCCTCCTGCAGCGAGTCATGGAACCGCTGCGGCTCTGACCGGTCATCTTCCGGGCCGCGCTTCTTGCCCAGGGCCTCCAGCACCGCCTGCACCGCGGCCGTGCACTCCGGCGTCAAGTCCCCGGTCAGCCGGCCCGCGTTGCCGATCGTGGTGCCCAGCTTCAAGTACCGGTCCGCGAACCCGTCATCGTCGCCATCCGGGTCCGGCTGCTGGGAGCGCCATCGCTCATAGGCGGCGACGAACGCGAGGTCTTCAAGGTTGGCGCCGGCGGCGGCGGTGTCGGTGAGCAGCTTGTCCACGCCCTCGCGGAACTCGGCCGGCAGCTTACGGGTCCACTCGGCCATCTCCGCAGCCCAGGACTCGCTGACCTCGCCGCGGGCCTGCGCGGCCGCGATGACCGGATGCCGGCGCATCCGCCGCATCCGCCGCACCTCCGCCCCCGCCGCCGTGGGCGTGCACCGGGTCCGCGCTGCCAGCCACGCCCGCGAGCTGCCGTACCCGTCGGCGTCGTGCTCACGCGCCGCGTCGAACCGCGACAGCACCCGCGCCCGGGCGGCGCCGAGCTTGGCGCGGGCCCGGGCCAGCGCCACCAGCGCCTCGCCGCGCGCCCCGGCGGCCAGCTCTCCGGTCAGCGGCCCGTTGAGGCAGTCCAAGGCGGATTCCAGCATCCGCAGCGCCTCCGGGGCATTGCCTGGCAGCTGATCGTTGGACGTGCACACGCCAGGTCACCTCCCGGGGGGCGGAATCGGAGATCCGGGGCTGGCGGGCCGCCGCAGGAGGCGCTCGCATCCGGCGCTGACGCCGACGCTCACATCGGACCTGACACCATTATCGCAGCTACCATCGCATTACACAACATGTAGCACCAAGATCTTTATTCGATGATAGTCAGTGGCGCGCGGGCGGCGGGGGCGGGACCGGGCCGCGGCCGTGGCCGGAGGTGGGTGCGGCGACCGCTTCGTCGGCGGCCACCTCGGCGGTCAGGCTGAGGCCGAGGCCGGACAGCTCGAGCCGGATGGTGTCGCCGGCGGCGATCGGGCCCACGCCGGCCGGGGTGCCGGTGGTGATCACGTCGCCGGGGTAGAGGGTCGTGACCGAGGACGCGTAGGAGACCAGCCGCGCCACGCCCCAGATCAGGTCGCGGGTGCTGGCCTTCTGGCGCAGGTCGCCGGCGACCCAGCAGCGCAGGTCCACCCGGCCGGGGTCCCCGAACTCGTCGGCGGTGACCAGGACCGGGCCCATCGGGGTGAAGGTGTCGAATGACTTGCGGGTCGAGCGGTCCTCGCCGCCGCGCATGGTGATGTCCAGCAGCCCGGTGTAGCCGAAGACGTGAGCCAGCGCGTCGTCCTCGCTGACCCGGCGGGCGGTCCGCCCGATCACCAGCGCGAGCTCGCCCTCCTGGTCAAAGCGCCGGTCGTGATAGGGAAGCTGGATCGTCCCGCCGGGGTCGAGCAGGGACGACGGTGCCTTGAGGAAGAAGCCGAGCGCGCCGACCTGGGCATCGCTGCTCATCTCGGCCTGGTGGTCCCGGTAGTTCACCGGGGCGGCGATGATCTTGGAGGGGTCGGCGACCGGCACGCGCAGGCGCACGTCGCCCAGCGGGACCGCGTGCCCGTGCCCGGGGACCGTCAGCGTGCCGGAGTCCCAGGCGGCGATCGCGTCCCGCATGGTGGCGGCCGGCAGCGGGATCACCTGATCCCCGGCCAGGCAGCCCACCCGGCCGTCGTCGTAGCTGACCAGCCTCACGCGACGTCCTCGCGCACGTCCTGGCGCGGCAGCTCCCGCGTGCGGGCCAGCCCGAGCGCTTCGAGCACCGGCCCGTCGGACAGCAGGAACAGGTCGGCGTCGTCGATGGCCTCGTGGTCGACCGCCGCCCACGAGGGCGTGACGAGCATGTCTCCTGCCGTCCAGCGGAAGCGGCGTCCGTCGACCACCGTCGCCCCCGACCCGCGGTAGGCCACCCAGATCCCGCTGCCGGCCGTGCGGGTGGTCGGGGTGCGGTGCCCGGCCAGGACCCGGTGCATCTCGGCGCGCAGCGTCGGCATGACGTCCCGCCCGGTCGCGGGGTCGCTGTAGCGGACGGAGGCCGCCCGCCGCCCGGTCGACTCGATGAGGCGGGACAGGGTCGCGTCGGTGGCCGCCCACCGGTAGGCCAGGAGCCGGGAGGGCCGGCCGGGGGCCGGGTCCCTGGTGATGGCGCGCTCCTCGCTCGCCGGCAGCAGCCCCGTGCCGCCGTAGAGGCCCTCCGATCGCGAGGCGATCTTCGGCTCGTAGCGGCTCAGCTCCTCGCCGCCGGGCTCGAAGAACACCGCGTCGAGGTTGCGCACGAGCGGGACGTCCAGCCCGTCGAACCAGATCATCGGCTCGGTTCCCGGGTTGTGGTGCTCGTGCCAGGTCCAGCTGGGGGTGAGCACGAGGTCGCCCGGGGCCATGTGGAGCGGGTCGCCGTCCACCAGCGTCCAAACGCCGCTGCCCTCCAGCACGAACCGCAGCGCGGCCGGGGTGTGCCGGTGGGCGGGCGCGAGCTCCCCGCCGCGCAGGAATTGCACGGCGCCCCACAGCGTGTGCGTGGCGAACGGCTGCCCGCCGAGGTCCGGGTGGGACAGCGAGATCACCCGGCGGTCGCCGCCGCGGTCGATGCCGACCAGGTCACCCGACCGCTCGGCCAGGTCCCGCAGCGTCTTCCAGCGCCAGATGTGCGGCGTCAGCCCATTCGGCGCCAAGGGCAGCAGGCCGGACTGGGTCCACAGGGGCTGCAGGTCGGCGGCGGCCATGTCGGCGTAGAGGCCGTCTACGTCCGCCGATTCGTCGTGGAAGCGGGTGGTGGCCATTGCTCTCCTTCGCAGACGCCTGCTACCGGGCCCCTCGTAATCACGCTAGCTCGCTTTCGGCTGGTCCTGGTAGAGCCAGTCCAGGTCGGTGTAGTCATCCGGGGGACGCCGGGTAAGGATCCGGTCGCGCAGCAACGGGATGACCGGCCCGTCGTCATGCCAGATCTGGCCCCAGCGGCGGGCGGCGCGCTGGACCAGCGCGGTGCGCGGGATGCGCTCGGCCTGGTAGGCGGCCAGGGCCTTGACGACGTCGCCGTCGCGGGCGGCGAAGTGGCGGGCCAGGCACTCGGCGTCCTCGATGGCCTGGCAGGCGCCCTGCGCGAGGTACTGCACCATGGGGTGGGCGGCGTCCCCGAGCAGGGTGATCCGGCCTGTGGTCCAGTTGCCCAGCGGCTCGCGGTCGTACATCACCCACCGGCGGTCACGGTTGATCAGGGCCACCCCGGCGCGGACCCGGTCGCAGGCGCGGGCGAAGGCCTCGTCCAGCTCATCCGGGGTGCCCCAGCCATCGCTCAGCTCGGCCTCGGGGGAGTAGCGCCCGCTGCGGAAGACGGCGACCTGGTTGTACAGCTCGCCGCGGCGGATCGGGTACTGCACGAGGTGCTTGCCGGGGCCGATCCAGATGATCTCATCGGCACTACTGAACTCGTCGGCACTAACGGCCGGGCCGGCCGGCAGCGCGCCGCGGTAGGCGACGAACTTCTGGGCGATCGGGCGATCGCCGGAGACCAGCGTGCGCGCGGTCGACCAGAGGCCGTCGGCGCCAATGACCGCGCCGCACTCGTAGCCGCCGCCGTCGGCGAAGGCGGCCCGCGCGCCGTCGCCGTGGTCGGCCAGCCCGGTGACCTCGCGGCCGCTTTCCAGCGTGACGCGGACAGCGGCCTGGCAGGCCTGGTGCAGCACGGCCAGCAGGTCACCGCGGTGCATGACGGTGTACGGGTAGCCGTAGCGCCGCCGGAAGGACGCGCCGAAGTCCACGGTGGTCAGGTGCTGGCCGGTGTCGGCGTGCATGAGCACCAGGTGGCGGGGGCGGACGGCCAGCGCCTCCAGCCGCGGTAGCACCCCGAGGCAGTCCAGGACGCGCAGCGCGTTGGGGGCGAGCTGGATGCCCGCGCCGATCTCGCCGAATTCCGGTGACCGCTCCACGATGTGCGCCGGGAAGCCGGCCCGGGCGAGGGCGAGCGCGGCGGTCATCCCGCCGATCCCCCCGCCGACGATCAAGATGGGCACGTCCGCCGTCATGCCGTGCCCCTCATCGTGCGGTGTCCCCGTTCCCTCATTCGTTGCCCTCCGCTGGGGTCCAGGAGGCGGCGAGCGGGGTGTCCGCCCCGGCCGGGCCGGTGGCCTCCGCGCCCCCGGGCGAGCCCAGCGGGGCATCCCGGCCGGGCAGCACCTGGGTGAAGAACGCGGCGTTGTCCGCCTCCCACGCCGGGTCGTACGCCTCGTTCGGGGCGTAGATGGCGTCGACCGGGCACTCGGGCAGGCAGGCCCCGCAGTCGATGCACTCGTCGGGGTTGATGTAGCGCTTGCGCAGCCCCTCGTAGATGCAGTCAACCGGGCAGCAGCTGACGCAAGAGCCGTCCAGCTCGTCGATGCAGCGCTCGTTGATGACGTACGCCATGCGGTCAGCTCCAGATGGGCGGTCCGGTAACCGGGTCGTCGCCGGCGTCGGCGTAGGCGCGGGCCGCCGCCGGGTGCAGCGGGACCGGCGTGCGCGCAATGTCGGCGGGGACCAGCGGGTAGGTGACGGGGGAGTGGCCGGGCGGCAGGTGGGCGTACTGCACCTCAAGCGCGCGCCGGGTCTTCACCATGCACCACGCGGCCAGGTAGGCGACGTCGTCGGCGAGCGCCGGCGGGCACAGCAGGGCGAAGTCGGAGAAGTCCAGGGTGCGCAGGTCCTCATCGAGGCCGGGCAGGTAGCCGGCCTCCACGGTGGCGGACGGCCAGCCCTCGGCGGCGAACCCCGCCAGCACGTCCTCGCCCCACGGCAGGTAGCGCACCGGCCGCTTGGCGGCGATCCGCTGCCAGTGCGGCGTCATGATCGCCTCGTGGATCAGCACGTCGGCGTCGCCGTCGGCGAACCAGCTGATCGGCGGGAAGGGCCGCTCGTCGTAGCGCAACGTCAGGGCGGCCGGGTCGACGCCGGCCAGCCGCAGGGCCTTGTGCGCGGCCAGGCCGATGAGGTTCACGCCATCGTCGGGGGAGGTCGCGACGGTTACCCCGCCGGGGATGGCGGCCAGGTCGGCGACCGTGCGGGCCGGGAGCGCGGCGTCGACGGCGACGACCAGGCGGTCGCGCTGCCCGATCACGCCCAGCGCGCACAGGTCGCCCGGCTGCAGCAGGGGCACCGCGGCGGCCGGGGTGACCACGGCGATGTCGGCCGCGCCCGAGCGCAGGGCGGCGATCGCGTCCGTGCCGCCGCGGCCGGACCAGATCGCGAACTGAGACTCGCGCGGCGAGCGGTCGCCGATCTCCTGGGCGAGCCAGCCGCAGATCCGGTGCATGTTCGCCTGCCCCCAGTCACCGCGGAAGGCCAGGGTGACCGGGTGGTCCAGGCGCGGCTCGTCAGCCACGGGCGAGCATCTGCGCGAGCTGCGCGTCGCTGAGCGTGTAGTCAAGCTCGTTGATGGAGTCGAACGGGAAGCCAACGCGCTCAAATTCCTGCTCAACCTCGGCGGCGCTGCCTGCCTCGTACAGCGTGGCGATGAAGCCGGTGCCCGTGTTGACGTACAGCTGCCGGAAGGTCGCGTGGACGTTCTTGGCGACGTCTGGCGCGTAGCCCGCGATCTCCTCCGGCGACAGGCCGGGGGCTTGGTGGAGGCTCAGGAACAGGGCCATGGCATTCTCCTTGAATGTGCCACTCTACGGAACAGTGTTCCGTAGTCTGCTACATCAGTAAGTGATGTGCAAGACCCCGATGCGCTACCCTGCAGGGGTGGAGCAAGGTCCCGCTGACGCCCGGCCCGACCGCCCGGGCGGGCTGATCGGCGCGGTCGACAACGTGCTGCGCCTGCTCCGCCTCTTCGAGGATCACGAGATGATCCGGGTCAACCAGGTCGCGCGGGACATGGGGCTGTCCAGGTCGACGGTGCACCGCATGCTCGCGACGCTCAGCCATCATCAGTTCGTCGAGCAGGACGAGGACTCGCGCGCCTACCGGCCCGGGCCGGTGCTGGTCGACATCGGCCTGTCGGTGGTGTCCAAGCTCGACCTCGTCGCCGTCTCGCACGCGTCGCTGGAGGAACTGCGGGACCGGACCGGCGAGACCGCGCACCTGGGCATCGCCCGCGGCGACGTCAACGTCTTGTACCTCGACAGCGTCGAAAGCTACCAGGTCGTGCGGACCAGCAGCCGGGTCGGCCGGATGCTGCCCGCGCACGCGACGGCAACCGGCAAGGTCCTGCTCGCCGAGCGCGGCGACGCGGACATCACCGCCCTGTACCCGGCCGGGCTGCCCGCCGGGCCGATGCCCCGCGCGCTGGCCAGCCTGGGCGAGTTGCTGGAGCAGGTCGCCGAGGTGCGCCGGCTCGGGTACGCGGTCAACTACGGCGAGAGCGAGAGCGACGTGGCCGCGGTCGCGGCCCCGGTCCGTGACAAGCGCGGCCGCCTGCGGTGCGCCGTCGTGGTCACCGCGCCGCTGTCGCGCGTCGATGACGCGTGGGTGAAGACCGCCGCCGCGGCGACCATGCAGGTCGCGCGCGATCTGGGTGAGCGGCTGGGCTGACTCCGGGGCTTGCGGCCGCTCCCGTTTCGGTATCACAATGGGGGTCAGTGTTCCGCATGACGCTACATGATGAGGTGAAGCGTGCACCTAGAGGACACCCGGCGGATCCCGCCGCCTGACCCCGATCGCGAACCGCTCAAGGTCAATGTCTACGAGCGGATGTCCAAGGCGGCCGCGCAGCTGACGCCGCTGTTCCCCTACGACTCGGCCGGGGCGATCATCCCCGCGGGCGCGGTCCTGGTGGGCGGCCCGGACATGGAGTACGGGCACTTCTTCCACTGGAACACCGTCAATGAGGTCGCGGTCACCTACGGCGCCAGCAAGGCGATGCTGGCCCCCGGGCAGATCTTCGTGACCCAGCAACTGCACGGGGTGAACTCGTTCCTGCGCGATCAGAAGGACCCGGACGCGTTCGCCGTCATGGTCATCACCCAGCACCAGTCGGCTTCCGGGGACCAGAAGGAGGCGCTGATCGCGCGGTGCGCCAAGTGCAAGGCGGAACTGGTGCGGACGGAGTACGACGCCACCCCGCACGGGCTGCCGGGCTACGACGCCAAGCGCTACGGCACCGACGAGGACCCGGTCCGGCAGTTCGCCACCCTCGCGGGCTCGGCCGACTTCATCACCGCCCGCAACAGCGACGAGGGCCGCACCTGCGCCGGGTGCGGGCACGTCAACGATCGCTTCCCCGCCGAGCGGTGGGGGTGGGAGCGAACGGTACTGCAGACCCGGACGGTCAACGCCGCCTGCCACTCGCTGGCGGAGGCCGCGTCGCCGGCGGAGGCCGCGTCATGAACCGGCGGCGCATGCTGCACGCCTTCAAGGCCGAGGTGGGCGAGTACGAGGACGCCGCCGCGCTTCCCGCGGAGACCGACCCGCAGCTGTACCTGTCCCGCAACCGCCAGCCGCAGCCGTTCCACCTGATCTGCTCCACGGACAACGTGCTCAGCCTGATGTCCGGGTCCGCGCACGTCCACCTGCGCGACAGCTCCGTCAACCGCTTCAAGATGGACGTCGGGGACCACGTGTACATCCCGGCCGGCACGCCGCACCGGATCGTGCCGGTCAGCGAGGGCCTCATGCTCCGGTTCCAGCCGGCCGAGGCGGGGCTGCAGGGCGCCGCGTGGTACTGCGACGGGTGCGACAGCGAGCTGCGCCGGTATGAGTGGGAGCACGACGCCGACACTCCCGCGGTGCGGTACTACGCCGCCGCGTGCGCCCGGTTCTCCGCCGATGAGGCGGCGCGGACCTGCGGCAAGTGCGGGGCGGTGGCCGCGCCGGTGGACCTGGCCGCCTACAGCTGGCCGCCGGCGCAAGCGCCTGCTCCCTCAGTGTCATGAACGGCGATGAGCCCGGGCGGCCTCCGCGGCGTCGCGGCGCTCCGAGGAGGAGCCCATGACCGAACCGACCGCCGCCGAGCTCGTGGCCCGGGCGCGGGCGCTCGCGCCGCTGCTGCGAGAGCACGCGGCCAAGGGCGATGCCGGCCGCCGGGTAGCCCCCGAGTGCATGGACGCGCTGGGCGAGGCCGGCCTGTTCAAGATCTCCGTCCCCCGGCGGTACGGCGGGAACGAGACCCCGCTGCGCACGATGCTGGACGTGTCGGCCGCCGTCGCCGCGGGCGACGGCTCCGCGGGGTGGGTCGTCGCGCTCGTCAACGTGTGCCACTGGCTCGCCGCGCTGTTCTCCGAGCGCGCGCAGGACGAGGTGTTCGCCGACGCGCAGCCCCGGGTGACCGGGGTGCTGACCCCGTCGGCCACCACCCGCAAGGTGGACGGCGGCTGGCGGGTGTCGGGCCGCTGGTACTTCAACTCCGGTTCCTGGTGGTCCACCTGGGCGGTGCTCGGCGTGCCGCTGACCGACGACGCCGGCGAGGTGTCGATCAGGGGCTGGTCCTCATCCCGGCGGCCGACTTCACCATCGAGGACGTGTGGTTCGTCACCGGGATGCGGGGGACCGCCAGCAACTGCCTGGTGGCCGAGGACGCCTTCGTCCCCGAGCATCGCGTCATGTCCGTGCCGGCCGCGATCGAGGGCCACTACCAGACCCCGTTCACCGGCGAGTCGCTGTACCGGTCGGCCTTCGTCCCGCTGCTGACCCTGGTGCTGGCGGGCCCGCAGCTCGGCATGGGGCGGGCGGCGCTGGACCTCGTCTTGGCCAAGGCGGCGAAGAAGCCCATCTCCTACACGTTCTTCGAGTCCCAGGCCGAATCGGTCGCCTTCCAGCTCCAGATGGCCGACGCTGCCACCAAGGTCGACGTCGCCGCGCTGCTGTGCTACCGGGCGGCGGCCGACATCGACGATGCCGCGGCCCGCGGGGAGTACCTGGACTACCGGGCCCGGGCGCGGGTCCGCGCGGACACCGGGTACGCGGTGCAGAGCGTCGTCGATGCCCTGACCATCTTGATGAACGCACACGGGGCGGGCGGGTTCGCGGACACCAGCCCGCTGCAGCGGATCTGGCGCGACTGCAACGTCGCCGCCCGCCATGCCGTGGTCTCGCCGACCGTGAGCGCGGAGGTCTACGGCAAGGCCCTGCTTGGCGTGGACGAGAAGATCACCCCGCTCGTCTGAGAACTGGAGCGAGTGCCCGCAGCCTGTTCAGCTGGGGCCCGCCGCCTCCGCCGTCGTTCCTGCGCCCCGACGACCTCACCGACTTGATCACGGCCGTGCACACTCAGTAATGATCATGTGACACTCTGTATATGAACCACCTATGGGGAGGGGAGCTGGCGCCAGTGCCACCGAGTCATGTCCACTTCAACGGCAGCGTCAACCTGGCCGATGCCGAGACGGTGATGCGCGAGATCGCCGCGCGGATCCCGGCGGGCCTGCGCCGCGTCCCGGACGGGGAAACCGGGGACCGGGCCGGCTGGATCTTCTTCCAGGCTCATCAGTTCCTGCGCCTGCCCTGGCTGGAGCCGGTGCAGCCGTTCGACCCGGCCGAAGGCGACTACGAGCACATGCCGCAGCTGCGACTGGCCGGGGGAGCCGACCCGGCCACGGTGACCTGGCCCGACCCCGGCTACGCGGATGCCTACCTCGGGTCCTATGTGACCTTCACCGCGCTGCGCGAGGAAGGCGTCATCCCCGCCGGAGTCCGCTTCCAGGTGGAATACCCGACGCCGATGGCCGCCATTAGCGCCTACGTCGTCCGGGAGGATCAGCAGGCCCTGCTGCCGGCCTACGAGCGGGCGATGTTCGCGGACCTGGGCCGGCTGCTGGCGGCGGTCCCGCGCGAGCAGGTGGCCGTCCAGTGGGACGTCGCGGTGGAGTTCAGCCTCCTGGAGGAGTTCTTCGGGCCGCTGAGCCCGCAGGCCCGCGACGCGATCATCGCCAGCCTCGCGCGCTGCGTGGCCGCGGTGCCCGCCGAGGTGCCCGCGGGCCTGCACCTTTGCTACGGGGACTGGGGGCACCAGCATTTCAAGGAGCCGCCGTCACTGGCGTTGCAGGTCCGGGTGCTGAACGCGGTGGCCGCGGCGGCGGGGCGGCCGGTGAGCTTCGTCTCCTTCACCGTGCCGCAGTACCAGCGCTCGGAGGGCTACTTCGCGCCGCTGGCCGAGCTGGCCACCGGGCCGGACACCGAGCTCAACTTCGGGATCGTGCCGTATCACCCCGCCGACCAGGCGCCCGGCACCACCGCCGAGCAGGTGCGGCTCATCGACGCCGCCCTCGCGAGGAGCCCGGCCGGCCCCCGTCCCTGGGGGATATCGACCGAGTGCGGCATGGGCCGGGCGGGCCGGGAGGAGATGCCAGCGCTGCTGGACCTGCACCGCCAGATCGTCGCCGCTGGCTAGCGGCGGTCAAGGGGCCGGCCGGGAGTCGGGGGCTCAGGCCAGTCCCGCTTCGATGAAGGAGCTGGTGACGTCCTCAATGTGACGGCGGGTGGCGTCGGGGGCGTCCCGCAGGGGGCCTTGCCCGGTGAGCACGGCCAGCCCGTGCACGGCTGACCAGATGGGGTACTCGATCCCGGCCCGGCGGCGACGGCTGAGGACGCCGGCGTCGGCCAGCTCGTCGAGTACCGCGCGAAGCTGGTCCAGGGGCAGGGGGTACGGCCCGGCTCCGCCGCCGGGCGCGCCGTAGGCGTGCTGATTGGGCACGGCGAAGGCGGTCGCGAACAGGCCCGGCTCCTGGCGGGCGAACTCCAGGTACGCCCGGCCGATCGCTTGCAGGCGGCGGCGGGCGGCGGCGGGGTCGCCGTGCTTGCCGCGCACGCGGCCGACGCCGGCGGCCATGCGGGCGGCGAGCTCGCGCATGGCCGCCGTGCAGACCGCCGCCAGCAGCTCGTCCCGGTTGGCGAAGTGCCGGTAGGCGGCGTTGGGCACCACGCCCACCATCCGGACCGCCTCGCGGAGCACGACGGCGTCCGGGCCGCCGGCCCGGGCCAGCTCGAGGCCGGCGGCGACCAGGCCCTCGCGAACGGCGCCGCGCGGGCGCCGCCGCCGGGCCCCGGTCGCCGCACCCGTTGATCCGTCGATCGTCACGGACGACAACTTAGTGGACAGCATCCACCAACTCAAATACAGTGGACAGCGTCCACTTGTTAGTGGACATCGTCCACAAACCGGACCTGGAAGGAACGGAGCCACCATGACCAGCCGGATGACCCCGCTGCTCGAGCACAACGAGCAGTTCGCGCGGGCCTATACCCCCGTGCCGCTCGGCCTGCCCGCCGCGCAGGTGATCGTCATCACCTGCCTCGACCACCGGATCGACCCCGCGGTCACCCTCGGGCTCCGGCTCGGCGACGCCCCCGTCCTGCGCAACGCGGGGGGACGCGTCACCCAGCTCGTCATCGAGGAGGTTGCCTACCTCGCCTTCCTCGGCGGGAGGCTGGCCGGCGGGCAACTCGCCGGTGACAGTCGCGTCGAGGTCGCGGTCATTCACCACACGCAATGCGGGACCGGCTTTCTCGCCGACCCCGGCTTCCGGCGCGAGGCGTCCGCGGCGACCGGCGTGGACGAGGCGGCCCTGGCGGCCTCCGCCGTCGGCGACCCGCACGCGACCGTCGTCGCCGACGTCGGCCGCCTGCTGGCCTCGCCCCTGCTCCCGCCGGGGATGGGCGTCTCCGGCCATGTGTACGACGTCGAGACCGGGCGGGTCACCACCGTCGTCGACGCCCGGTACCCCTAGCCGGGGCCAAGGCGGCTGCACCGTCACCGGCTCCGGTGAACTGGCTTACGCTGCGGTGGGGGTGATCCCCGCCGCGCTGACCCTCGCCCGAGGTCCTGGCCGCTGAGTTACCGGCCGCGCAGTTACGGGCGGACGTCACCCCAGGGCGCCGGTGGACAGGTTGACGTTGACGGGAACCGTGGCGGTGCCGATCGTGATTTGCGCGACGTCATGACCCGCCGCGGCGACCACCCGCGCGGTTACCCGGGTGCCGGGGGCGGCCGCGGTGATGAGGGTGAGCATCGCGGAGGCCAGCGCCGTGCCCGTGCCCTGGCCGGCCATGATGACCACCGGAGCCGGGAGCCGCTGCAGCGCCTGGCGAGAGACCCAGCCCTGGTAGGGATTGACCTGGCCCTTGACGACGGTCGTGGACCCGGCCCGGATCACCTGCCCGGGCAGCGGGAGCCGGGCGATGGTCAAGGCGGTGGCCGGGAACGCCGGAGAGGCGGCGGTCGCGGGGGTGGCCGGGGCGGTGGCCACGGCCCGGCTGGCGGTCACCGCGGTGACCGTCAGCCCGGGATCGAGGTGCCACAGTTGCTGGTAGGCGGATGCCCCCTGGTCCCGGTCGAGCACCAGCATGAAGTCCGGCCCCTGGTGGACGTAGACGCTCCGCCTGCGGGGGCCCCCGAACGCGGAGTCCGCGAACTGGAAGTACTGGCTGCGCGGCTTGACCGCGTCACCGGCGAGCGTCGTGGCGGCGGAGGCGCGGAAGCTCTTCCCGGGCGCCACCAGGGTGCTGGCCGCCTGCGGGGACTGGATGTAGGTCCGGTACGCCGAAACCTCGTAGCCAGTGTGGCCGGCGTTGACGATCAGGTTCCGGCCCCGCGAGTAGTAGGTGATGCCCATGTGGTCGTTGTGGCCGTGGACCTGCCGGCCGGGGCCGAAACGCAGGGAGTAGAACGTCCCGTTCGGTCCCCCTTGCGAGCGGCCGAAGACATACCCGGCCGCGAAGACGGCGACCCGGGCGGTGACCGTCGCGCGCGGCAGCGCTGGCGGCGGCTCGACGTACGTGTCGCCGATCTGCGCGAGGTTGCCGTCGGGCTGGGTGGCGTCGGCCAGGAAGGCGGCCATCTTCGCGATCCGCGCGGTGATGGTGGCGGGCAGCCGGTAACCGCAGGCCGCGAGCTCCGGCTGGCCGACCTGCCACAGGTCCCAGACGAACCGCTCGTAGCCGGTCGCCTGCTCGTTGGCGACGCCGCTGGCGTCGATGGACGGGCCGAGCCGGTTGGGCTGGAACGACGCGAGCATCTGGCTGTAGGCGGTCTTCCGCCACTTCAGGGCGTCCCCGCCGAACGCGGTCGGAAGGTACGCGCAGCCAATGCGCATGAGCTTGATGTCCTGCACCAGCCCGTGGTTCCACGCCCCCTGCCAGTGGCTGGCCAGCCAGTTGACGCTCGCGTCGACCTGGTCATCAATCCACGCCTGGCCCGGGAACCCCTCCGAGAGGCAGATGAGGACCTGCGGGTCGCGGCTGCCGATCGGCACGCCCTTCAGCCAGCTCTTGGTAATGGCCTCCGCCCGGGCGAGGTAGGCACCCGCCCCGCTCCCGCCGGCGAGGTCACCGGAGATCAGCATCTCGATCCACCCGCCGGACTGGAAGTCCTGCTGCCAGGTGGGGTGGTGGAACGGGTTCTGGTTCCAGTTGATGTTGCCGTTCTTACCCGGGTCGATCGTGACCGCAGGGAACGGCGAGATCGTCAGCTTGCCCGCCATGATCGCGTCGGCGGTCGCCTGGGAGAACCGGGGCAGCCCGCCGCAGGCCTTGGCCGCGCCGGACACCACGTCGTCTTTGAATGCGCCGCCCAGCAGCGCCCGCGCCGGGCTCCCCCCGGAGGCCAGCCCGGTGGCGGCAACCACCAGGAGCGCGATGAGTGCCAGTCCCCGCCTGATTAGCATGCGCCACAGTATGCCGGTTATGGCCGGTCACATTGCATTTATGCCGGTAAATGCAATGTGACCCCGGGGCCTGATGGCTGATTGCGGTGAGCCTCGGCAGGGAACACTGACATCCGATGCGAGCAGTCAGTGCGTAGCGGTGGCGGGGCCAGCGCGATGGCTACCTTCGCAGGGGTCACGCTCATTTTGGCGGCGGCGCTCCTGCTCTACCTAGGCATTCAGATGAACGCTGTCCCTTCTTCCGGGACAGCCTCGGCTCCCATCGCGGCCGGCGTCGCGGCGCCTCCCCGGCCGGCGGCTCCCGCGCGGCAGCCGGCGCGGGAGAGTTCCGCGCCCGTCAGCCCGGTCCCGGCGGCGCCGTCGAGCACGGCGACTCAGCAGGCGATGGATCGAGTCGCGTCAAGATCGTCCGCGCCGGCTCCGGCCCGGGCGCGGACGGCGCCCCGGCGGGCAGCGGCAGCCCCGGCCGCTCCTCGCGAGACGACTCCCGCGCGTCCGGCCGCGCCCCCTGCTACGACCCATCGCGCTCCCGCTCCGCCGCCACCCCCGCTACCACGCGCCGGCCCGGTGACCAAGCGCGTCATCTGGGGCGCGCTGCGGGCGGCGGGCTATAGCCGGATCCAGGCGGCCGGGGTGATGGGCAACATGCGGAACGAGTCGGACTTCAATGTCGAGACGAACTGGCCCGACACGAACGGCTTCCACGCCTACGGGCTGATCTCGTGGAACGCCAAGTTCTACCCGCACGCGCCGTCGCTCGTCACCGGGCACCAGCGGGCGGACCTGGCGCGGCAGGTGCAGTACCTGCTGCACCACACCCGCAGAATCAGGAAAGGGCTCAGGGGCTCGACGGTCGCGCAGGTGGCGAGCAACTGGTCAGCCTATGTTGAAGCCTGCGCGGACTGCGGCTTCGGTCATCACCAGAACAGCCGCCGCCAGGCGATCGCCAAGGGCATCTACCAGCAAGCGACCGCGGGCAAGTGGGGCTAGGCAAGTGCCTTGAGCACGCCGCGGGTCCGTTCCCGGTCCTGGCCGCGCGCGAACTCAACGGCGACGAAGTCGGTCACCCCGGCGTCGGCGAGCGCCAGGATCCGCGCCGCGACCGTGTCCTCGTCCCCGACGATCGCCACGTCGCCCGGGCCGGCCGCGCCCTCCCGGTCCAGCATGGCGCGGTAGGACGGCAGCTGCCCGTAGATGGCGAACTCCTTCTCGGCGCTCGCCCGGACTGCGTCCGGATCGTCAGTCACGCAGACCGGCAGGCTGCACACGACGCGCGGGCGGGGGCGGCCGGCGGCGTTGGCCGCGGCCGAGATCGCCGGGACCACGTAGTCGCGGACGGTGGCGGCCCCGGTCATCCACAGCACCGTCCCGTCGGCCTGCCCGCCGGCCAGGTCCAGCATCCGCGGTGCGAGCGCGGCCAGCAGCACCGGCACCCGGCCATCGCGGGGCGTGGACAGGCCCAGGTGCGCGCTCAGCGTGGCGCCATCGACGCTGACCGCGGTGCCGTCCAGCAGCGGCAGCAGGACCGACAGGTACTCGCGCATGTGCCGGGCGGGCTTGTCGAAGCTGTAACCGTACATATTCTCGATGACGACCTTGTGCGACAGCCCGATGCCGAGCGTCAGCCGGCCCGGGCCGACCGCCAGCGCCGTGGTCAGCGCCTGCTGCGCGAGCACCGCCGGATGCCGCGGGTAGGTGGGCACGACGGCGGTGCCGAGCTCGATGCCCGGCACCTGGCTGCCGGCCACCGCCAGCGAGGTCAGTGCCTCAAGCCCGAAGACGTTCGCCATCCACACCGACGCGAGCCCGTCGTCGGCCGCCCGGCGGAGCTGGTCAGCCAGCTTGCCCAGGGCTTGGGCGCCGCCCGTCTCCACGGCCGTGGTGCCGATCCGCATGCGCTGTCTCCGTCCGCTCGCCGCCAGTTCGAGATCCGATCCTCGTGGCCGCGGGCCCCTATCCGCAAGTCGCCGCGATCTTCGAGTCCCGCTGTCCGGCTACTCCTACCAGTGGGCGGCCCGATCCGCATCACGACGGAAAGCGGCTGACCGCGATTGCCTGCTAGCGATCACGCCGTCCATTCGGCATAGTTGTTGAGTCCGATGGCGAGAGAAGGGGACAGTCAATGACGCAGGTCCGCCTGAGTGTGTACTACCCGCGGGGCGAGGACGAGCGGTTCGACCACGACTACTACCGCGACGTCCACATTCCGATGTGCCAGAAGACGTGGCAGCCGGCCAAGACCGAGGTCGACCGGGGGGTGCACGGCCCGTTCGTGGCGGCGGTTCACTTCACGTTCGCCTCCCGCGAGGCGATGGACCAGGCCATGGCCTCCGAAGGCACGGCCGCGGTCCAGGCGGACGTCCCGAACTACACCTCGATCACGCCGCAGATGCAGGTCAGCGAGGTCGTCGGCTGACGGCCAGCCGCAGCCCGCCGTCCTGCACGTCGACGTCAACCTGGTCTCCGGGGTTGAGGTCACCGGCCAGCAGCATCCGGGAGAGCTTGCGGTCCAGCTCAGCCCGGATGGCGCGCCGCAACGGGCGAGCCCCGAACTCGGGCTGGCGGCCCGCGCTGGCCAGCCAGCCGGCGGCGTCCGGGCTGACGTCCATGGTGATGTCCTGGCCCTGCAGGCGGCGGCGAACCTGCCCAAGCAGCAGCTCGGCGATGGCCTGGAGCTGGGCGTCGTCCAGGCGGTGGAACATGATGATCTCGTCGACGCGGTTGAGGAACTCCGGCCGGAAGTGCGCGCGCAGGTCATCTTGCAGTTCCTCGCGCAGGGACTCGACCTCACCGCCGGCGCTGAGGATCTTGTCCGCCCCGATGTTGCTGGTCATGATCACCACGGTGTGGGTGAAGTCCGCGGTGCGTCCTTGCGCGTCGGTCAGGCGGCCGGCATCGAGCAGTTGCAGCAGGGCGTTGAAGATGTCCGGGTGGGCCTTTTCGATCTCATCGAGCAGGACCAGCGAGTAGGGGTTGCGCCGGACGACCTCCGTTAGCTGTCCGGCCTCCTCGTAGCCGGCGTACCCGGGCGGCGCGCCGAGCAGCCGGGAGATGGTGTGCCGCTCCTGGAACTCGCTCATGTCAAAGCGCAGGAGGCGGTCCTCGTCACCGAACAGCGCCTCGGCCAGGGCGCGGGCCAGCTCGGTCTTGCCCACCCCGGTGGGGCCGAGGAACAGGAACGAACCGGTCGGCCGGTGCGGGTCAGCGAGGCCGGCTCGTGACTCCCGCACGGCTTCGGCGACCGCCTGCACCGCCTCGTCCTGGCCGATGACCCGCTCGTGCAGGTGATCTTCCAGCCGCAGCAGCCGGGCGCGTTCCTCCTCGGTCAGCTGGGCCACCGGGATTCCGGTCTGCCGGGACACTACCTGCGCGATGTCCTCGGCGGTCACCTCCGGCGCCGGCTGGCCGCCGGGGGCGGTGGCCGGCTGCTCCGGCGGCTCGTTCTGCTCCCGCGGCTGGCCGGGGTCCGGTGGTGGCGTCCCCGGGCGCAGCCGCACCCGGGCGCTGGCCTGGTCCATGAGGTCGATGGCCTTGTCCGGCAGCCGCCGCGCGGTGATGTACCGGTCTGCCAGCTCCGCGGCGGCCCGGAGCGCCTCGTCGGTGATCCGGACCTGGTGGTGGGACTCGTAGCGGCCGCGCAGCCCGGTGAGGATCGCGACGGCGCCCTCGACCGACGGCTCCCGGACCACGATGGGCTGGAAGCGCCGTTCCAGGGCGGGATCCTGCTCGATGTGCTTGCGATATTCCTCCACCGTGGTGGCCCCGATAACGTGCAGCTCGCCTCGGGCCAGGGCGGGCTTGAGCATGCTGGAGGCGTCCATGGCGCCCTCGGCCGCCCCGGCGCCGGCGACGGCGTGCAACTCGTCGATGAACAGCAAGACCTTGCCGTCCGCGTCGCGGACCTCATCGATGACGTTCTTGAGCCGCTCCTCGAACTCGCCGCGGCGCGTGGTGCCCGCCACCAGGCCCGCCAGGTCGAGCGCCACCAGCCGCCGGCCGGCCAGGCTCCGGGGTACCTCGTCGCCCACGATGCGCTGGGCGATGCCCTCCACGACCGCGGTCTTCCCGACCCCGGCCTCGCCGATCAGCGCCGGGTTGTTCTTGGCCCGCCGGGACAGCACCTCCAGCGCCTGCTCAACCTCGGACTCGCGTCCGATGACCGGATCGAGCTGGCCGTCCCGCGCCGCCGCGGTCAGGTCCCGGCCGTACTGGTCGAGCGCCGGCGTGCTGCCCGGCTCACTGGCGGGGCTGCTCGCTACCCGCAGCCCCCCTGATCCCAGTGCCCGCAGGGCCTGCCCGGCCGCGGTTTCCGGGTCGGCCGCCAGTCCCAGCACGATGTGCTCGGCGCCGATGCGGGAGGACCGGGTGGCCCGGGACTGGGCTCGCGCCTCCTGCAACGCCCGCTCGGCGGCGGGGCTCAGCGGCGGGGTGCCTTCCTGGCCCCCGCCCCGGGGGCGCTTGTCCACCGCGCCCTCCATGCGGCGGGCCAGGTCATCGACATCGGCCCCGGCCCGCTGGAGCACATACCGGGTGTCGGGAAGCTGGGTGGCGGCATGCAGCAGGTGCTCGGTGCCCAGGCTCGGGCTGCCCCACTCGGCGGCCCGCTCCGCGGCGAGCTCCAGCAGTTCGCGCGCCGGGGCGGACAGCCGCCGGGTGCTCCCGTCACCGGACTGGTCGCCGGTGAGCATCCGTTTGATGATGTCGTCCACCAGGCCGATGCCGATGCCGCCTGCTTTCCCGAAGGGACTCATCCCAGCCTCCCTCCCCGCCCGCGCGACCATGCCGCCCTGTCGGTCTTGCCCCCTTCCCTAACGAGGCCCGCGAAAACTGCATTGAACGGCAACTTCCCCGTGCGGCGTGGCTTGCCCCCGAGGTGCGACGGGGGCGGGAAGCTGATGGACTAGGGGTGACCACCGAGGAGGATGACGATGCCGGTATGGATCTGCGCCACGTGCGCCAACCAGTACGCCGACCAGGAGCAGCCGCCGGGGGAGTGCGTGATCTGCTCCGATGAGCGCCAGTGGGTGCCGTCGTCGGGCCAGCGGTGGACGACGGCGGCGGAGCTGGCCAGCAAAGGGCATCGCAGCGACGTCCGTGAGGTCGAGCCGGGCCTGCTCGGCATCGGCGTCGACCCGCCGGTGGCGATAGGCCAGCGGGCCCTGGTGATCCAGACGCCCGAGGGCAACCTGCTGTGGGACCCGCCCGGGTTCGTCGACGAGCAGGCCATCGCCGCGGTCAGGGACGCCGGCGGCCTGCGGGCCGTCACCGCCAGTCACCCCCATTTCTACGCCTCGATCGTGGAGTGGAGCCACGCGTTCGGCGCCGAGATCCTGCTGCCCGAGGCGGACGCGCACTGGCTGACCCGCCCGGATCCGGCCGTGCGGACCTGGTCCGGCTCCGCCCAGGTCCTCCCGGGCGTCACCTTGGTCCAGTGCGGCGGGCACTTCCCGGGCAGCGCGGTCGCCCACTGGGCCGAGGGCGCCGGCGGCGCCGGGGTGCTGCTCGCCGGCGACACCATCTTCGTGACGCCGGGGGAGGACCGGGTCACGTTCGTGTGGAGCGCGCCGAACCGGCTGCCGCTGCCGGAGCCAGCGGTCCGGGGCGTGGTCGACGCGGTGCGGCCGTACCGTTTCGACCGCATCTACGGGGGCTGGTGGCAGCCTGTCGTGCGCGCGGGCGCCCGGGAGATCCTCGAGTCCTCCGCCAGCCGCTATATCGAGTTCCTGCGCGGCGACGCGGCGGTGGGCTTTTCGCTGGCAGGCGATACTGGGATCGACCCGTGACCGCCTCGCGTCAGGGGAGCGATCCTTGTCACCGGGGGAGGACATGATGTCGGGCTACACCATCCAGGCTACGTGCGAGCGGCCATTCGAGGAGACTGTGGCGGCCGTCCGGGCCGAGCTCGCGAAGGCTGGCTTCGGAGTCATCACGGAGATCGACCTGCGCGCGACGCTGCGGCAGAAGATCGGCGCCGAGATCCCGGCCGAGGTCATCCTCGGCGCCTGCAACCCGCGGTTCGCCTACCGAGCGATCACCGTCGACCCCTCGGTCGCCGCGCTGCTGCCGTGCAACGTCGTCGTGCGGTCGCTGGGGGAACGCTCCACGCTCGTGGAAGCCTTCGACCCCGGCGCCATGATGCAGCTAGCCGGCGGCCACGGTGACCTGGAAGGCCTCGCCGCTGAGATAGCGCAGCAACTGCGCGCCGCGCTCGCGGCGGTGCCGGGCGCCCCGGAATCGCGCCTTACCGGGTGAGCTGCCCGGCGATCAGGTAGGCGCCGAGCGCGATCAGCGCGATGCCCGCGATTCGTTCGGTGCGCTCGCGCCAGCGCTCGGCGATCTTGGCGCCGACGGCCAGGCCGAGCTGCGCGGCGATGAATGCCTGCAGCGCGATGGCGGCGATCACGATGGTGACGGGCAGCCGGGTCAGGCCGATGCTGAACCCGATGGCCAGCTCGTCCATGCTGATGCTGATCCCGAGGCCGATGAGGGCCAGCCCCCGGCTGGTGGTGATGCGGCCAGCCTTGGCTTCCTCGTCATCGTCGTCGGAGAGCAGCATCCAGGCGCCGGTGCCGATGACGACGGCGGCGGCGAGGTAGCCGGCGATGGCGCCGATCCCGCGGGCGAGCGCGGTGCCCAGGCCCAGCCCGATCAGCGGCATCCCGGCTTCGAAGATCACGAACAGCAGCGAGATCCGCAGCCGCTGCGATGTAGTCGTCGCCTGGGCGGCGCCGATCGCGGCGGCGACGGCGAAGGAGTCCAGGCCGAGCGGCAAGACGAAGGCCAGCAGCGTCAGCATGACGCCGGCAGGCTCGCGGGCGGGCACGGACGAACGGCGTTCACCCCGACCAGCCTAGATCAGGCCTGCCGCGATGGCGGCGCCCACCGCGATGAGGACCAGGCCGCCCAGCAGTTCGCCGCGCTGGCCCGCGCGGGAGCCGATCCGGGAGCCCAGTTCCAGGCCGGCCAGGGACAGGGCGATGCTGACGCAGCCGATGACGGCGATGGCCACGGGCAGGCTGACCCGGAAGGCGCCGAGCGCGAAGCCGACGGCGAGGTTGTCGATGCTGAGCGCGAGCCCGGTGACGATGAGCCGGCCGGTTCCCTGACTGCCGGCCGGGGCGTCGGCCGGCCCGTCGGCGCGGATGGCCTGGGCGAGTGCCCAGGCGCCAGTGGCGATGAGCAGCCCCGCGCTGACCCAGCGGGCCGCGCCGCCGAGGGCGCCGGCGAGCCCGCGGCCGAGCGCCAGCCCGGCGACGGGCATGCCGGCCTCGAAGACGCCGAAGATGATGCCAACCTTGAGGCGGGTGCGGGCGCTGCCGCCGGAGACTCCGATGCCGATCGCGGCGGCGAAGTTCGACAGGCCCAGCGACAAGGCGACCAGGATCAGGGCGGGCACACGCTCAGCCTATTTACCCTTGGCCCCGATACCCTTAGCTCATGGCCTCCCCGCCCGAGCCCGCGCATTCGCACGGCCACGCGCATGGCCCGGGAGCAGGGTCGGACCGCCGGTACCTGCTGACCGCGCTGGCGTTGCTGGCGGCGTTCATGCTGGCCGAGGTGATCACCGCGATCTTGTCAGGGTCGCTGGCGCTGCTGTCGGATGCCGGGCACATGCTGTCGGATGTCGGGGCAATCGGCGGGGCGCTGTGGGCGATGGCGCTGGCCGCCCGGCCCCCCTCGGGGAAGTGGACCTACGGCTGGAAGCGCGCGGAGATCTTGTCCGCCGCCGCCAACGGGATCACCTTGCTGGTGGTGGCCGGGATCGTCACCGTCGAGGCGATCGGCCGCCTCATCCACCCGCCTGCTGTCGATGGCGGCCCGGTCATCGCCGTCGCGGCCGCCGGGATCGTGGTCAACGTCGCCGCCGCCTGGGTGCTGGCCAGGGCGAACCGGTCCAGCCTCAACGTCGAGGGCGCGTTCCGGCACGTGCTGACTGACCTGTACGGGTTCATCGGCACCGTCATCGCCGGGATCATCATCGTGACCACGGGGTTCACCCGCGCCGACGCGATCGCCTCGTTGCTTGTGGTCGCCCTGATGGGCAAGGCCGCGTGGGAGCTGCTGCGGGACTCGGGGCGGGTGCTGCTGGAGGCGGCACCGGAGGACATGGACCTGGCGGAGGTCCGCGCCCACCTGTCCGGCGTGGCGCACGTGCTGGGCGTGCACGACCTGCACGCCTGGACGGTCACCTCCGGGCTGCCCGCCCTGTCGGCGCACATCGTCATCGAGGACCCGTGCTTCCACGACGGGCACGCCCCCCGGCTGCTGGACCAGCTCCAGGCCTGCCTGGCCGGGCACTTCGACGTTGAGCACTCCACCTTCCAGCTCGAGGCGGCCGCCCACGCCGGACACGAGCCCGGCACCCACTAATGTCCTTCGCGTGCAGTCCGGCAACCTGGCCGTGGATGTGCGCCCCGGCCGGGCCGGCCAGCGAGGGCACCTTGAGGATGCCGGCCGCGAGGATGACCGGGGTGGCCAGCAGGAACGCGAACCGGGCGGCGTCCTCGTTGTCCAGCCCGCGCCACAGGCCGCCGGCCATGGTGACCCCGGACCGGCTGATCCCCGCCAGCAGCGCGAGGATCTGCGTGGCCCCGATCAAGACGGCGTCCTGGTAAGACAGCTGCGAGATCCGCTGGTCGGACCGCTCCGCCTCGGCGATGTCGGCGGCGGCCCGCCCCCCGGAAGTGGCCGGGTGCGACCCGTGCTCGCCCGGGTCGGCAGGCGCCGGCGGGAAGGCGGGCGGCTGCGGGGTGGCGTAGCCGTTGCCGGAGGCCTCGGGATAGACCGGTACCGCTGCCTCCCGCGGAGGGCTGGCGGCCGCGTACGCCTGGCCGCGATCCGCCGCACCGGTGGCCAGGGCGCCACGGCTGTGGATCGAGCTTCCGGCGCGGTGGGATGATCTGGCGGTGACTGCGACAAATGATCACGCGCGGGCGCGGCTCGTGCGCCGGGGGTTCGTGCTGGAGTACGTGACGCTGGGCTGGAACGTGGCCGGGATCATTGTCTTGGCGGTCGCGGCGCTCGCGGCCCGGTCGGTCGCGCTGGCTGCTTTCGGCCTGGACTCCCTCATCGAGATCGGCGCGTCTGTCGTGGTGATCTGGGAGCTGTCGGGCGCGGGGGAGGACCGCCAGCGGCGGGGGCTGCGGCTGATCGGGTACGCGTTCACCGCCTTGGCCGTGTACCTTCTCATCCAGTCGACGCTCGTGCTCGCGGCCGGGTATCGTCCGCGGCCCTCGGTGGCCGGGATCGCGTGGACGGCGGTGACCGCGGCGGTCATGTTCGCGCTGGCGGCGGGCAAGGCAAGGACCGGGCGGGCGCTGGATAACCCGGTGCTGCGCACCGAGGGCCGGGTGACCATGGTCGACGGCATCCTGGCGACCGCGGTGCTGGCCGGCCTGGTACTGAACGCGGCGGCGGGCTGGTGGTGGGCGGACCCGGCCGCCGGGTACGTGCTGGTGTATTACGCCGCGCGGGAGGTGCGGGAGATCTTCTTCGCCGTGCGGGCCAGCTAGCCCCGGGGCCGGTTCCGTTACTACGAGAAGTAGTAGCATGTTCCGCGTGAACGGCACCCTGCCCACGATCGTCATCGTCGCCGGTCTCGCGCTCGCCGGGTACGCGCTGCTGATGACCGCCTTGAACCGCCGAATGGGCATCGGGTTGCTCGCCGCGCTTGGCGCCCTTGAGATCTTGCTGCTCGTCCTGGTCGGCGTCATCGTGGCCAGGCTCGCCGGCGGTGAGCGCCCGGCCGGGATCGCCACGCTCATCGGGTACCTGATCGCGATGCCGCTCGTCCCGGTGGTCGCGGGGTTCTGGGGGCTGCTGGAGCGGTCACGGTGGGGCCCGGCGGTCATCGCCGTGGCCGGGCTCGTCGCGGCCGTGCTGATGGTGCGGCTGCACCAGGTCTGGCCGGTCATCCATGCCTGAGCACGCGACGGCCCCGGAGCCCGCGACATCGCAGGCCGCCTCGACCAGGACCGGCCCGGGCCGGGTGCTGGTCGCCATCTACGCGCTGTTCGCGCTCTCGGCCACCGCACGGGCCTCGGTGCAGATCGCGACGAAGTTCGATAACGCCCCGGTCGCCTACCTGCTGTCGGCGTTCGCCGGCGTGGTCTACATACTCGCGACCGTCACCCTCGCCGCCGGCAGCCCGGCCGCGCGGCGGATCGCCGTCATCTCCTGCTCGGTCGAGCTCGCGGGCGTGCTGGCGGTCGGCGCCTGGAGCCTCGCCGACCGGGCCACCTTCCCTGACGCAACAGTGTGGTCGGGCTTTGGCAGCGGCTACGGCTTCGTCCCGCTCGTGCTTCCCGTTTTCGGCCTGCTCTGGCTCCGTTATTTCCGCCGAAGACGGCCATAGCGGTGAGTCAGGGCGGCGGGACCGCCTGGCGCGGCCCCGCCGGCCTGACGTGATCAGTGAGCGGTCGTGGGCGCCGTGAACGCGGTCTTCACGGAGGGCGCCGTCGTCGCGGCTTGCGCTGCTGACGCATTGCTGCCGCCGGTGACCGCCAGTCCGCCCGTGGGCGCGAACATGGCCTGGTTGAAGGTGGATCCGGTCGGCGCGCTGGCGAGCGCGAGGATCGGGTAGGCGTTGCCGCCGGACACTACCGAGGTGGAGATGTAGTCGCCCAACATGCGCCCCTGGGAGGTGTTCGGCAGCCAGGACAGCGACATCGGGCCCGCGAGCTGGGTTGCCGTGCTCCAGCTAGTGCCTCCGTTGACCGAGGAGATGTAGCCGACGTCGAGCTGGCAGGTCGACGCCGTGCAGTTCGCGGTCGGGTAGAAGTAGTAGGCCAGGCCGATCCGGGTGCTGCTGCCCGAGGTGGACCGGTCGACGCCGGTGCCCGGAATGAAGTGGTCCACCGTGCTGGTGGTCGCGTCGATCGGCACCCGGACGGGCGCGGCCCAGGTCGTTTCGCTCGTGGACTTGGCCAGGACGATGTCGTTGCTGGGGCAGCCGGAGCGGAACCGGCAGTCGGCCCACGTCACGTAGACGGTGCCCGCGGCGTCAGCCTCGGCCGAGGGCAGCGGCTCCTCGCGAAGCGATCCGGCCACGTCGTGGTGGCTGATGCTGGAGACGAGCACCGTGGAGTTCCAGGAAGTGCCGCCGTTGGTGCTCCTGAAGGAACGGATCTGGCTGTTGAGGGATTCATAGGGGACCAGTACGTCGCCGTTTGGCAGGACCACCGGCTGGCCGCCGAGCCCGGTGTGGCTGCCCCCGGGGGCCAGGGCGGAGCCCCAGCTAGTGCCGCCGTTGGTCGAAGTGCGCATCCGGATCGAGTCACCGGAGCTGGTGATGTCGTACTCGGTATAGCAGTTCCCGAAGTGCGGGCTGCTCGCGGTGCCGTCGCAGACAATCCAGTTCTTGTCGTTGGCGCCGGTCGCCGTGATTACCGGATTGCCCCAGGTCAGGCCGCCGTCGGTGGACCGGCTGGTGAGCACGTCCACGGTCGAGCCGCTGACGCCGAGGGAGGAGATCAGCCACACGTTGTGCTTGGGATCGAAGGCGACCGAGGCATCGCTGGCCTGCCCGAACGTCCCGCCGGTGTTGGTGGTGAGGTCCGGCAGGTACCCGTGGGCCCACGTCGCTCCGCCGTTGGTGGAGGTGGCCCATCCGATGTCAGAGGAGCCGCCGCCGGAAACCCGCCCCACCTGGAAGGCCGAGACGATCGTGGACCCGGAGACGAACGTGTCCGGCTCGACCTCGGTGTTGTGCTGGGCCTGGGCGTCGGTGAAGATATCCTGGCTGACCTGCGTCACGGTCACATTCGCATAGGCCGCGCCGGGGGTCGCCAAGGCCAGCGTCAGGGCGGAGGGGACCGCAAGTAGCGCGATCACTGACGCGGACCGCGGCCGCATCATCTTTCCCGTTAGTCGCATTTCGGCATCACCTTTTCCGTATTTGCCAGGCCAGCAGGTAATTGGTCATTGCCGGGGACGATAATTAACATGGCTCCTGAGAGCAATAGTCATGTGCAAAACGGGCGTGTCCATCCACGGGAGGGCGCGAGGCGGGCCCAGGCGACGCGACGTGCTGGGCATTTGAAACTTTCAGGCTGAGATAGCAGCCAGCGGCCGATAAATAGGCTATACGCACAATCTGGCCGTCAATGCCGCCGCCATCGGAGATTGCGCGGCCGGGTTGTGAGGGTGTCGTGCCGGTGGGGTGAGAACGCGCTCGCCGACAGGTATGCCTCCGCGCGGTCGACCCCTGGCGTGCCCGCGCCGAACCGCACCGAGCCCGGCCGGGGGCGGCACGACCGTTCAAGACGCCCGGCTTCGGTGCCCCGTAGCGTTTCCGGCATGAACCGAAGGTATCCCAGATGGCGCTGGCTGAGCCGTTGACCAGCGCGCCGGTGTACTGGGGGCAGGCGGGCACGCTCCTGCTGACCTCGATGGCGATCATGGGCAGCCCCGGGCCCGCGACGATCAGCCTCACCGCGGCCGGCTCGGCCTACGGGGTGCGCCGGTCCGCTGGTTACCTGGCCGGCATCGTCGCCGGCACGACCGCCGTGCTGATCGCGGTCGCGACCGGGATCACGGCGGCCCTGCTGGCGCTCCCGGCGCTGCGGCTGGTCCTGATCGTGGCCGCGGCCGCCTACATCTTGTGGCTGGCCTGGCACATCGCGACCGCGCCGCCCGCCCGCGCGCAGGCTGAGGCGAAGGGCTCGCCGTCACTGGCTGGCGGGGCGCTGCTGGGGATAGCCAACCCGAAGGCCTGGATCGCGATCGCCGCGGTGTTCGCGAGCGCTCACCTGACCGCGAACCCGGCCGCCGACGCCGCCGCCAAGACCTCGGCGCTGACCGTGATGATCATCTTGATCAATGCGGCCTGGCTGATCGCCGGAGCATCGCTGGCCCCCGCGTTCCGCGATCCCCGCCGGTCTCGGGTCATCAACCTCGTCTTGGCCGTGGCCCTGGTGGCCGCCACCGCCCTGGCGGTGGTCCACCAGTTTTAAGCCGGACAGGCGCATTGCCCAACGATCTGGAAGATCACTATTATCCTGCCGTGAATGCCGCGCCGGTCGTGGATGTGTGCGCCTACTGTGGCGCGCCGCTTGACCTTGACGAGACCGGCGCGTGCCGCTGGTGCCACGCCCACATCCGCACGCAGCGGGCCAAGATCCCCGTCCTGCGTTCCGGCAGCCAGGCCAGCCTGGTACCGGAGGACACCGATGACTGCATGTCGTCGGCCCCCTTCCTGTTCCTGGCCCTCAGCACGCTCGGGCCCCTGCTGAGCACCGAGCCCGTCGTGCGGGAGTACATGCAACGGAAACCCCGGCTTCTCCAGCAGATCCGGGCGCTGAGCACGGCGGTGAGCGCGGCCGGGGTCCGGGTCCGCGACGCGGGCCTGCTGAAGGACGACTTCGATGACAACCTCGCGGTGTACACGCCCGCGGAGATCTGGACCTTCGACCTCGCCTTCGACGTCATCGCCATGATCGGCGCGCTGGACGGCCTGCCCGGCCGGGCCAGGGCCAAGGCCGCCAGCGACCTGCGGACCCTGGACCAGGACACGCGCGGCCATACCTGGAAGCACGCCATGAAGAAGGCGGGCGACGGGCCGGCGGCCTTCGCTGAGCTCCGCGCCACGGTGGCGCACCGCGCCTAGGCCTACGCGCAGCCCCGGTAGTGCCCCGCGGAATGGCGGCCATCACTTTTACTGGTTCTCCTCGCGGCTTGATCGCGCACTTCCCGTCGCCGCTGAAACGGTGAGGAACCCCACATCCGCGAGCCTGGGCGCGGTTATTGACCCTAAGTAATCGTCACACTACGTTACGCGCAGGCATCTCGACCTTGGTGCCGCCATGCGCGCCCGCGGGATGCGCTGGACGATTCCCTACCGAAGGGACCTTGATGGACCTTCCGTTCTCCAGGTGGCTGCTGCGACGAGGCGCGGCCGTCGCGTCGGCCGCCGCGCTCGCGACGGGCATGACAGGCGTGACCGCCAGCGCCGCCAGCGCCGCCAGCGCGGCACCGCCCCCGCCTCACGTCTCGATCGCCTCGGAGATCTCGCACGGCGCGCATGCCTCGCAGCCCGCCGTGACGAGCGCGAACTCTCGCTCAACGCGCGCGTGCGCGGCCGCGATCGTCGCCGGCCGCCAGTCATGCCTCGTGCTCAAGCGCGCTGGCCTGCGGCCGATCCGCGCGACCGCCTCGCCGCAGGCGATTCCGGCGGGCGTGGGCTACGGGCCCTCCCAGTTGCAGGCGGCCTACGGCCTGACCGCGGCCTCGGCCGCCAACGGCGCGGGCCGCACCATCGCGATCGTTGACGCCTTCGACGACCCGACCGCCGCGGCCGACCTGGCCGCCTACCGGTCGGCGGCCGGGCTGCCCGCCGTGCCCGGCTTCACCAAGCTCAACCAGAACGGCCAGGCCTCCCCGCTGCCGTCCCCGGCGCCGCCCGGCGACGACTGGACCCTGGAGGAGTCGCTCGACCTGGACATGGCCTCGGCGATCTGCCCGCTGTGCGACATCGTGCTGGTCGAGGCCAACGACGACGCCAACAACGGGCTGTACACCGCGGAGAACGCCGCCGCGAACGTGGCCGGTTACATCTCCAACTCCTGGGGCGGGGGCGAGTCGTCCGCGGACCTGACGCTCGACTCCTCGAGCTTCAATCACCCGGGCAGGGTGATCACCGCGTCCGCGGGCGACGCGGGCCTCGGCGTGATCTACCCGGCGACCTCGCCCAATGTCGTCTCGGTCGGCGGGACGCGGCTGAGCACGGCCGCGAATGCGCGCGGCTGGACCGAGTCGGTGTGGAACACCGCCCCCGGTGAGGGCACGGGGTCGGGCTGCTCCGCCATCGAGCCGCAGCCGTCCTGGCAGAGCGCGCTCGGCCTGACCGGCTGCTCCCGGCGGATCGACAACGACGTCGCCGCCGACGCCGACCCGAATACCGGGGTCGCGGTCTACGACACCTCCAACGGCAACGGCGGGTGGAACGAGGTCGGCGGGACCAGCGCCTCCTCGCCAATGGTGGCCGCCATGTACGCCCTCGCGGGCCAGCCCGGCAACCCCCCGGCCCAGGACATCTACACCCGCACGGGCAACTTCTTCGACGTCACCAGCGGTAACGACGGGTCGTGCAGCCCGGCCTACCTGTGCACCGCGCAGGCCGGGTACGACGGCCCCACCGGCATCGGCACCCCGAACGGCATCGCCGGCCTGGTCAGCGGCAGCACCGGCGGCAACACCGTGACGGTGACAAGCCCCGGCAACCAGACGGGCACCGTCGGCACGGCGGTCAGCCTGCAGGTCAGCGCCACCGACTCGGCGTCCGGCCAGACACTGACCTTCAACGCCACCGGGCTGCCCGCGGGCCTGTCGATCAGCTCCTCCGGGCGGATCTCGGGCACGCCGGCCACCGCCGGCACCTTCGGCGTGATGGTGACCGCCACCGACGCGACCGGGGCGCACGGCTCGGCCACCTTCAGCTGGGCGATTGGCGGCAGCGGCGCCTGCCCCACCCGCACCCAGCTGCTGGGCAACCCCGGGTTCGAGGCCGGCTCGGCCGCGCCGTGGACCTCCACCCCCGCCGTCATCAACCCCAACGGGGCGGGCGAGGCCTCCCACTCCGGTACCTGGTACGCCTGGCTGGACGGGTACGGCACCACCCACACCGACACGCTGTCACAGACGGTGACCATCCCGGCCGGCTGCAGCGCCACGTCGGTCAGCTTCTGGCTGCACATCGACACCGCCGAGACCACCATCACGACCGCGTTCGACAAGCTGACGATCACGGCGAACGGCACCACTATCGCCACCTTCTCCAACCTCAACCACGTCGCCGGCTACCAGCCGCACGCCTTCTCGCTGGGCGGCTTCGCCGGCGGCGCCGTCACCGTGAAGTTCACCGGCACGGAGGACTCCTCGCTGCAGACCTCCTTCGTCGTGGACGACACCGCCATCAACACGAACTAACCACCTGCGGGCCCCTGGGCGGGGGGCGAACCTGCCGCCCAGGGGCGGCTCGGGCCTGGAAAGCACCGGGCCTGCGCGCGGGTGGTGCCCGCTGGTATGGTCCGGGCATGTCACAGGCGGACGCGGGCGGCGCCGTCGCGGTCGCCTACCGGGAGCTGAGCGACCTGCTGCGCCGCGGCTCCCTCGCTCCGGGGAGCCGGCTGCCGGGGGAGCGGGAGCTGGCGGCCAGGATCGGGGTGAGCCGGTCGACCTTGCGACAGGCGCTTGACCTGCTGGCCGCCCGGGGGGCGGTAGACCGGGCGCCGCAACGAGGCTGGTTCGTGCCGCACCGGGTGGTGGGGGAGCCGCCAAGCACGCTGCAGAGCTTCTCGGAGATGGCTCGGGCGCGCGGGCTTGAGCCCGGCGCGCGGGTGCTGGGCGCGCGGGAGCGCCCGGCGACCTTCGAGGAGGCCGGGCGGCTGCGGATCGCGCCCGCGGCGAGCGTGCTGGAGCTATCCCGGCTGCGGACGCTGGACGGGGTGGCGACCTGCGTGGACGCCAGCGTGATCGTGCTGGCCAAGGTGCCGCTGCTGGCCGGCGCGGACCTGGCTGACCGCTCGCTGTATGAGGCCATCGAGTCGCTGTCGGACGTGCGGATCGAGCGCAGCTCCTACACGCTGCGGGCGGACGCGTGCGGCAAGGCCCTGGCGGGCCCGCTGGGCGTCCAGCCGGGCTCGCCGGTCCTGGTGTGCGAGGAGGTCACCTACCTGTCCGACGGGAGCCCGATCCTGGCCGGGGCGATCACGTACCGGGCGGACGCGTATCGCTTCCGGGCTGACCTCTTCCGCACGCCGTAGCCGCACAGCCGTAGCCGGGCAGGTGATCGCGCGCGGCGTTGACCAGACCAGTTAGGCCAGTTATGGTCATACTGGAATGACTGGTGTCACCTGATTGAGAGAGGTGGGGCATGGGCGTGCAGGCGACGGTGTTCGACGGGCCGCAGGAGCTGGGACGCTGCCTGGCGGCGATGATCGCGGACGGGATCGAGGAGGCCGCCGGAGCCGGGCGGCCGTTCCTGCTGGGCTGCCCGAGCGGCCGGAGTCCGCGCAGCACCTACGAGGCCCTGGCCGGCGAGGTGGCGGCCCGCGGCCTGGACCTGTCTGGCCTGGTGATCGTCATGATGGACGAGTACGTCGAGCGCGATGAGGCCAGCGGCGGGATGCGGCGGGTCGACCCCGCCGCCGGCCACAGCTGCCTGCGGTTCGGCCAGGCGGAGATCGAGGGCCGGCTGACTGCGGTGGCCGGCCCGGGTCGCGGGATCCGGCCCGGCCGGCTCTGGGTGCCTGACCCGGCGGCGCCGGAGGCCTACGAGCGGATGATCGAGCGCTACGGCGGCATCGACTTGTTCATCGTGGCCAGCGGGGCCGGCGACGGGCACATCGCGTTCAATCCGCCCGGCTCGGCCCGGGACTCGGTCACCAGGGTGGTCCGGCTGGCCGAGCAGACCCGCCGGGACAACCTGGATTCCTTTCCTAGCTTCGGGGGCGACATCGGGCGGGTACCGCTGTACGGGGTGACGGTCGGGGTGGGCACCATCCGCGAGCACTCCAGGCAGGCCGTGATGGTGGCGCACGGGGAGTCGAAGGCCCGCACGGCCCGCCTGGTCGCCGAGGCCGACCGCTACCAGCCCGAGTGGCCCGCCACCATCTTGGCCGAGTGCGCCTGCCCGCTGCTGCTGGTCGACCGGGCCGCGGCCGGCCAGCTCACCGCCAGGATGGCAAGGACAGCGCGGTAGCGTTCCCACGTGACGAAGATCGAAGTGCGCACGGCGGCCCCGGATGACCTGCCGGGCATCGCGGCCGTGGCGCTCGCGAACGGGCAGGGCGAGGAGTGGGCCGGGGCTGACCCCGCCTACATGAGGCACCTGCTGGCGCACGGCACGGTCGTGGTCGGGGTCAGCGGCGGGACGGTCATCGGCTTCGGCGCCACCCGCGAGCTCGCCATGGGCCCCGGCCCGGTCAGCATGCTGTGCGACCTGTTCGTCGACCTGGGCGCCCATGGCGGTGGCTGCGGCCGGGCGATGCTGGCCGAGCTGTGGGCGGCCCCGGGCCGCCGGATGACGTTCAGCAGCCTGCATTCCAATGCCCTGCCGCTGTACGCCGGCTTCGGGGTCGATGCCTGGTGGCCGCTGCTGTACCTGCATGGCCCCGTGGGCGCGCTGGCGGCGCCGGCCGGCTGGCGGGCTGCGCCGGCCGTCCCGGCCGAAGTGGCCCGGATGGAGCTGGCCTGGACTGGCGCGGACCGGGCCGATGATCATCTCGCGTGGACGCGGCGGCCGGGCGGGGCGGGCCTGCTGGCCTGGCACGGGCGCGAGGTGATGGCGGCCGCGACGGTGGGCGGCGCGGGCGGCGAGTACGGCGTGACGCACCTGGCGGTGGCGCCGAGTGCCGACGCCGCTGCCGCGGTGCTCGTCGTGCTAGCGAGCCTGGAGGGCGAGACGGCGCGGGTCTGCCTTCCCGGGCCGCACCCGGCGGTCCGGGCGCTGCTGGCCGCCGGCTGGCGCCTCGAGGAGTTCGACCTGTTCATGGCCACCGACCCGGGCCTGCTCGACCCGCGCCGGACGGTGCCGTCGCCGGCGCTGGCCTGAGTGGCCGTGGATGAGTGCGCCGGCTCGACGGCACTCAGTCAAGTTCGGCCTCCCGTTAGTGATCAGTAGCCGCCGCCGGTTCGAGGTCGGCGTGGCGGTGGAGCGCGAGCAGGGCGATGTCGTCGGAGGCGGGGGCGTTTCCGACCAGGGCGCGCATGACCGTTGCGCACGCGTCTTCGGCCAGCGGTACCGGCGTGCCGCCGCGGCTGGGGCCGGTGGTGATGAGTTCGTCCAGGGTCGCCGCGACGTGGTCGATCCCGACGTCGATTCCCCGGTCACGGCGCTCAACGAGGCCGTCGGTGAAGCAGCACAGCAGCGCGCCCGGCGCAATGACGGCGGTGGCGGACCGGCGCTCGGGGTCATCGGCGGTGCCGATCGGCGGGTCCGGGAGAATGGGGAGCATCCCCGGCGGGTGCCCGCCCGGGGCGGCGACCACCGGAGGGAGGTGGCCCGCCGAGGAGAACACGAGCTCGCCGGTCTCCGGGGTGTACAGGCCGTACAGCACGGTAGCCATCGCGTCCGGCTCGAAGTACTGGATCTTGCGGTCCAGCATGCGCAGCGCGGCGGCCGGGTCTTCAGCCTCCAGCGCGTACGCGCGCAGGGTGCTGCGCATCCGGCCCATGATGACCGCGGCCTCCAGCCCTGACCCGGCCACATCGCCGACCACGACGCCGAGCTTCCCGTCCGGCAAGCGGAACACGTCATACCAGTCCCCGCCCACGTTGCCGGTGCCGGTGACGTAGCGCGCCGCGAGGTCAGTCCCGGGGACATCGGGCAGCGCCGCCGGGAGCAGGCTGCGGTGCAGGGCCACCGCGGCCAGGGCGTCATCTTGCGACATCAGGGACCGCAGGGCGAGCGCGGCCCGGTCGGCGGCGAGCTGGAGCATCTCCACGTCCTGCTGCCCGAACGCCTGGCCGTTCAGCGAGCCGACGTGCAGCACTCCGATGACCCTGCCGCCGGCGAACAGCGGCACGCCGAGCAGGGACTTGATGCCGCGATCGACCAGGAGCGGGTTGCGCACCGTGGTCTGGTCGACCGTGGACAAGATGACCGGCTGGCGAGAGGCGGCGATCCGGCCGGCGAAGCCGGTGCCCAGCGGGACCCGGACGCCCTGCCGGACCTCTTCCTCGAGGCCGCTGGCGGCTGTCGCGACCAGCTGGCTGGCGGAATGGTCGAGCAGCAGCACCGCCGCGGTGTCGGCGTGCAGCACCGTCTTGACCCGCTCGAGGAGGGTTTCGAGCAAGTGCTCCTCCCCGAGCCTGGACAGCGCCGCGTCGGCTAGTGCCTCGATGTCGCGCAGCCGGTCGGCCAGCGCTTCCGGGGACTCTGGCCGGGTCGCGGGAGGCAGCGCCCCGGAGTCGGGCCGCGGAGCCCGCCCTGGGGGCCCGCCCCGGCGCCGTCCCCTCAGCATGAGGTAACGGTTACCCTCCTGCACAAGCTCAAACTACCGCGGCGGAAGCCGCGCATGGCCGGATGCCTCATTAGGGTTACCAGCGCCGCGCGGTGGTAGTTACTCGTGGCCCGGGGGTCTCTCAGGCCGGGGCTCCCGGGCTTAGATCATCAGCCGCCCGGAACAGTGCACGGCGCCCAGCAG
>JAICUO010000719.1 GCA_025935815.1 Streptosporangiaceae bacterium | reverse complement strand
GGGAATGATCGCACGGTGAGGCGGGGCCCTCGGTGCCCTGGGAAAGGACAAAACCCGATGACCGATTGTTGACGGCCTGATTGGCTGAGCATCGTCTACGGGGTTACGGCCGCGTTCTTTGGTGATGCGGGCTGCTGGGGTGCCCGGCGCGGTTCAGGATTGTGGTGGATCTGTCACTTGACGCAGAGATCCCTCCTCGCCTGGTTTGACGGCCTGTCGCGAGAAGGGATCTGAGGCGGTGATTCGCCATGTCCATGGTATGGCCGTGCCCGCTGACGGCCGGTGTGTACGCGTCGATGGGGCGGGCGGTCCGGGTGCCTCGGCCGGAGTGCCCGTCGTGCTGGTCGCCGGTGGTGTTCTGGTCGGGTTACTGGCGGCATGTCCGCTGGCGGGGGCAGGAGCGGAAGATCTTCATACCGCGGGTCAGGTGCCGCGGCTGCGGGGTGACTCATGCGCTGTTGCCGGCGTTCGTCCTGGCCCGGCGGCTAGATGCGGCGGAGCCGGTCGGCGTGGTGATCGGGCAGGTCGCCTCCGGGGCGTGCGGGGTCCGCCCGGCGGCGGCAGCGGCGGGGGTGCCGTATACGACGGCGCGGGGCTGGGTCCGCCGGTTCACAGCGCGGGCCGGGGAGCTGGCAGTGAGTTTTTCGGCGCTGGCCGTCGAGCTGGGCGGGGAGGTGGTCCGGCCGCAGCCGGACCGGTGCCGGTTCGCTGTCGCGGCGGTCGGCGCGGCGTTCACGGCGGCGGCCGGGCTGCCGGGCTGGGCGGTGCTGGGACGGTGGCGGTTCGCCTGCGCGGTGACCGGCGGGACCCTGCTGGCCGCCAACGCATCCTCGCCCTTCCTGGTCATCGGCAGGCGGCGTTTCATGCCTCCCAGGAGCCGGTGACGCGCTGGGGCGTCACGGCACCAGGACCGGAGGTGCCCGTGTGATGGATGAGAAGATGCGGCAGGAGATCGCGCTGCACCGGTGGGCGGTGATCGCCGAGGCCGCGAACATGCGGCTGACCAGCTGCGAGCGGGGTTCGGTCGTGCGGCAGATCGCCGGGCGCCAGCACGTGCACCCGGACGGGACGGTGCGCCGCTACTCGCGTGGCACGATCGACCGGTGGCTGCGCGCGTGGCGGGCCGGCGGCGTGGACGGGCTGCGGCCCTCGCCGCGCTCGGATACCGGGAAGGTGCGGGCCATGCCGGAGCTGTTCGGCGAGGCTGCCGCGCTGCGGCTGGAACTGCCGGGCCGGTCCGCGGCGCAGATCGCCTCGATCTTGTATCACCGGCACGGCGTGCGGGTCGCCGAGCGGACCGTCAGCGGGCAGCTGCGCCGCGCCGGGCTGCACCGGGCCGCGCTCAAGGCTGCCCCGAAAGCCTGGGGCCGCTATGAGGCTGAGCGGCCGAACGAGCGGTGGGTCACCGATGTGCTGGTCGGCCCGTGGGTGCCGTACCCGAAACGGGACGGGTCAGCGCGGGCCCGGCTCTTCCTGATCGTCGATGACCACTCCCGGCTGCTGGTCGACGGCCGGTTCTATGACCGGGAAAACGCCCGGCTCTGCCAGGAACTGCTGCGCCGCGCCGTCACCCGAAGAGGTGTCCCTGATGTCCTATATGCCGACAATGGGGCGCCGTTCGCGAACGCGTGGCTGGCCAGGACCTGCGCGGTGCTCGGTATCCGCCTGGTGCACAGTAAACCGTACTCACCCCAAGGCCGGGGAAAACAGGAAAGAGCCAACCGGTATATCCGCGAGGCGTTCCTGGCCGAGGCGACCCACCGCGGGATCGAGTCGCTGGACCAGCTCAACGACTGGTTCACGGCATGGGCCGGGCAGGTCGCCAACCGGCGGGTGCACGCCGAGACCGGGCAGGCCCCGATCGACCGGTTCCAGGCCGGCGGGCCGCACCGGCAGGCGGACCCGGCGCTGATCCGGGAGGCGTTCCGCTGGTCGGTGACGCGGCGGGTGACCCGGGTCGCGACCGTCCCGCTGGAAGGCAACTCCTACTCCGTCGATCCCGCCCTGGTGGGCCGGCGCGTCGAGCTCAGGTACGAGCCGGAGAACCTGGCCGTGATCGAGGTGTTCCTGGACGGCAGGCCGGCCGGGACCGCGGTGCCGTTCGTGATCGGCCATCACGTGCACCGCGCCGTCGCCCCGCCTCCTGCGCCGGCGGCGGACCCCACCGGGATCGACTACCTCGGCATGGTCGCCGCCGCCCACGACGAGCAAGCCGGCGCCGGCGCGGCGATCGACTACACCCAGCTGCCCCTGCAGCCCGGCCGGGACGAGGATGACGGCGATGGCTAGCCGGGCGCCGTGGGCGGCGCACTTCGGGCTGGCCCGCACCCCGTTCGGCAAGGCGATCGCCGCGAAGGACCTGTTCGCCCGCCAGGCCCACGCCCAGGCCACCGCCCGGATCAGCTTCTGCATCGACCAGATCCTGCTCGGCGTGATTACAGGTGATGTCGGCGCCGGGAAGACGGTGGCCGCCCGCGCCGCCGTCGCCGGCCTTGACCCCACCCGGCACCAGGTCATCTACGTCGCCAACCCCGCGTTCGGCACCCGGGGCTTGTATGTGCAGGTGGTCCGGGCGCTCGGCGCCCAGCCGCGCTACCTCAAAGCCGAGCTGATGGCCCAGGCCGCCGACCTGCTCGCCGCCGAGACCGCCGAACGGCACCGCACCGTGGTACTGATCGTCGACGAAGCGCATCTGCTGCAGCCTGACCAGCTGGAGGAGCTGCGGCTCATGACGAACGCGGAGATGGACAGCGCCAGCCCGTTCGCCGGGATCCTGATCGGCCAGCCCACCCTGGCCCGGCAACTGCGGATGGGCACGTTCGCCGCTCTGGACCAGCGGATCGCCACCCGGTATGCCATCAAGCCGATGGACCTGGCCGAATCAGCGGCCTACCTGCGTCATCACATGACCCTGGCCGGTCGTGAGGAGCCCTTGTTCGCTGATGACGCCGTCGCCCGGCTGCACCGCGTCTCCTCCGGCCTGCCCCGCGCCCTCAACAACGCCGCCACCGCTGCGCTCATCGCCGCCGCGGCCGCCGGGCAGGACCTCGTCGACGATGCCTGCGCCAAGAAAGCGGTCGCCGAGCTCACCAGAAACTGACCGGCAGCCCGGCCCGTGCTATGACCCGCGCCGAGGCACTGCGCTGGTGGCGGGCCGGCTACCAAGCCGGGCATCAGGCCTCCGAACACGAACAGCAGGCAGCCGCCCGATGGGACCGGCTCGTCGCCAGCTTCCGGGCCCAGCACGCCGCTGGTCAGCAAGCCAAGATCGACGCCCTGCTGCTCGAGACCATCGACGTGCTCGCCCGCCTCCTCAACAACCACGACCACCCCGGCAACAGCACCGCCTGACCCCACGCCAGCACGGGCATCACCGCCAAGCCCTGCCAGAACATGCACATCAAACGCGGCCGAACCATGTGCAGACAACGTGGCCGCCAACAACCGGGCGGGCGCGGTGACCCGCGCCCGCCAGGCGGCGGCGAACGCGGCCAGGTCGGCTGTCTCCAGGCCGCTGGCCGCGAACTCCTCGGCGAACCGCCGAGGATACCGGCGGGTGGTCTTGCGGGCGCCGCGGCACACCACGGTGTGCGGCAGGACCCCGGCAATGGCCAGCCGCCGCACTGTCTCCCGTGAGACGCCGAGCCGCCGCGCGAGCTGCGCGGCGGTCAGGAAATCGGCGGTGTCCTCAACTTCGATTGATTCAGGGAGCCGCGGTGCCGGGATGAGCGCCGCGGCCAGGGCCCGGGTCAGTGTCTCCAGCAGCTC
>JAICUO010000298.1 GCA_025935815.1 Streptosporangiaceae bacterium | reverse complement strand
TGAACACCCCTCCCATGCCCAACGAGCCCGGCGTGCCCGCTGAGTTCGACCCCGAAGTCGCGGACGTGACCCAGCGCGTCCACGCCGGCGACCCGCGAGCGCTCGCGCGCGTCATTTCGTGGATTGAGAACGGGGACCCGCGCGGTCGTTGGGCCATGGGGAGGATGAGAAGCGCAACCCCGGCGGAGGCGCAAGCGGCTGCCCGCGGCCCGGCCGCGTCCGGCGCCCGGGTGATCGGGCTGACCGGGGCGCCCGGATCGGGGAAGTCGACGACGACGAGCGCACTGGTGACAGCGCTGCGGGCGCGGGACGAGCGGGTCGCGGTGCTCGCCGTGGACCCGTCGTCGCCGTTCTCCGGAGGGGCGCTGCTCGGCGACCGGGTGCGGATGCAAGGCCATGCGACCGACCCGGGCGTGTTCATCAGGTCGATGGCCAGCCGGGGCCAGGTGGGCGGGCTGGCCGCCGCGACGCCGATGGCGGCGCGAGCCCTGGAGGCCGCGGGGTTCGACACCATCCTGGTCGAGACGGTGGGGGTCGGGCAGGCCGAGGTGGAGATCGCCTCCGCGGCGGACTCGACGGTCGTGATGATCGTGCCCGGGATGGGGGATTCGATCCAGGCCGCCAAGGCAGGCGTGCTGGAGATCGCCGACGTGCTGGTGGTGAACAAGGCGGACCGGCCGGAGACCCAGGCGATGGTGCGGGACCTGCGGAACATGGTCGCGTTGTCCACCACGGCGTGGAAGCCGCCCGTGGTGACGACGGTCGCGACGACCGCCGAGGGGATCGATGAGCTGCTCCGCCAGCTGGACCGGCACGCCGAGTGGCTGGGGACCTCCGGCGAGCGCGACCGCCGCCGGATCGCCCGGGCACGCGATGAGGTGCTCGCGCTGGCGTTCGGCGTCGTCCGGGCCGGGCTGGGCGGGCCGCTGCTTGACTCGCTCGCGGCCCAGGTAGCGGACGGCGGCCTGGATGCGCACCAGGCCGCCGATAAGCTGCTTTCCTCGGTGGGTTACCGGACCCTGACGTAGGTGTTGCCGGCCTGGGCGGACAGGTGGGTGTGCCGAGGGCCGGCGGCGGCTATCTGCTGACCTTGTAGGCGCTCCATTGCAGGCCGCCGTCGTAGGTCATCCAGATCTCGCGCAATGAGGTGTTCACGGGAACCGCGACGCCTTGCTTGTCGCCGGTCATGCCGACGTAGCTGAACCCGCCCGGCAGCGAGGCGACCTGCTGCTCCTGGCCGGGGCGCGTCCGGACGTCGATGCCGCCCGACGTGGCCAAGATGATGGGGGCGCTCGGCGATCCCGACAGCGACGTGACGGCGCCGCTGCTGGTCGTCGACCCCCCGTTCGCCCAGGTGGCGCCGTCATCGGCGGACGTGTAGACGGTAACGCCGGTCGGGCCGCCTGACACCGCCTGGCGGTTGCACGCGGCGACGAGCGAGCCAGTGGGCTTAACCCAGGTGAGTAGCTTGGTCAGCTGGCAAGGCGTCGACCCGACCTTCGGCCAGGAGCCGCCGGACAGCGACCCGGAATACAGCGAGTCGTCCGGCCCGAGCAGCCAGCCGCGGCCGCTGCCGAGCACGAGGTAGGCGCCCACCCAGTTGTTGGCGCCCACGGTCAGCCCGCTAGTGGTGGAGCCGACCGGGGACCAGGCGTCCGCCGCGGCCGCGGTCACCTTGAGGGTGAAGCGGTTGCAGGAGTGCGGCTGGGCGGGATCGCCGACGTTCCCGTCGGGCGGGTCGTTGCCGCAGGTGGCGAAGACCGCGTACGCCTGCGTGCCCGCCGTCTCCAGGTCGATGACCTCCTGGCCGTGGGTGTCAACCTGCGTCCAGGTGTTGCCGCGGTCATGGGTGGACCACAGCTGCGGCCCGAATGCCCAGCCGTTGACGCCGTCCAGGAACCGGATGCCGGAGACGAGCTTGGTGCCCGGGGCCGGGACGCCGGTCCAGGTCTGGCCCCGGTCGTTGGTGCGGGCCATCGAGGTGCAGATCGTCGGGTCGGCGTTGGCGCAGGTACCTGGCGTGCCCGCCTGCCCGATCGTCCAGCCCTCGTAGGCCGAGACGAAGGTGACGGAGGCTGGCTGGAAGTTAGGAGGGACCGGACCGCCGCCCGGCGGGGTGACGGCCGACGCGCTGCTCGGCGTGGGCGTCGGCGCGGCGGCGGTAGGTGACTTTGTCACGCCGGTCGCCGGCGCCCGGGTGGGCGTGCTACTGAGCGCGTTCGGGGTTGGCGACGTGGACCCGTTGGCGGCGACGGGGGTGCCGTTCTGGTGCGCCGGGCGCAGGTGCAGGGCCATGACGGTCGGCACGGCGAAGACCGCCGCGGCCGCGACCGCGGCGCCCGACGTGAGCGTGACCGCGAGCTTGCGCAGCTTGCGCCGCCGGGCCCGCTTGTTTATCAGCTCGAACGTGCCCGCTGGCGGCGGCAGTGGTCGCACTTCCCGCTCCAGCCAGCCGTCGAGTCCGTCCCTATCTGGGGTCACGTGCCTTCCCTCCCTTCGCCTTCCCGGACTTGCGCTGTTCGCTGCCCGGCCCGCGGGCTTCCAACGCCTCCTTGAGCTTCGCCCTGGCATGGTACAAGTCGGCCTTGATCGTGCCATCTGGCCGCTTGAGGAGCACCGCGATCTCCCGGATGCCGAAGCCCGCGTAGTAGTGCAGCAGGAACGGCTCGCGCAGCCGAGGGGGCAGCCCCTGGATGAGCTCTCGGACGTCCACGTCCTGGGCCGGGTCCGACGTCGGCTCCAGGTCGCCGCCGGAGGTCACGGCGCGCATGGCGCGGCGCTCCCGTTCCAGCTTGCGCCAATGGTCGCGGACCAGGTTGGTCGCGATCATGTACAGGTAACTCTGCGGGCTGTCGAGGTTGCTCGGCTTGGTCCAGCGGGACAGCAGCCGGACGAACGCCTCCGAGGCGATCTCGTGGGCCGTGTCGTCATCGTCGACCAGTCGCCGCACCCAGCCCGCGAGCTTGGGGTAGTTCTCGGTGAACAGCTGCTCCGGCGTGGTGCTGCGCGTCTTGCCCCGGTTGATGAGGAACGGGCCAGTGGAGCTGATGACATCCCAGCCGCCGCTGTCGCTCCCCCCGGAGCCTGAGCCAGTTAGGCCGCCAGCCGAGTCCCCGCTCACCGGGCCGCCTCCCTCTTTCCAGCCTGTCCGTCGTGCTTGCTGCGGTGCCGTGGCGAACGGGGCCGGCACGATACTCGCGGCATGCATCAATGGTTACCACGCATTCAGAAGCTGGCTAGAGGGTAGCGGCTCGGTCGAGCCGAGCTATCACCTATGACGCCGGACAGCCTCCGCTGGTTGTAACCCTTTTCGCTGGCTCAGGCGGGGCTCGCGGTAGGCAGGCCAGCCTCGTGGGCCGCATCGAGCAGGCGCTTGTCGTAGGCCACGAAAGCCGACAGGTCGCGCTTGATGGCCAGGGCCGAGGCGAGGTGAATGGCGTCCGTCGGGCTGAGCCGTCGCGGGGGCAAGGTCGCGGCGTTGTCCAGGATCTCGGCGCTCAGCGACACCCGCCCGATCCGGCGGATGAGCCGCATGCCCCTGGGCAGCGCGCCCGGCTCGGCTTGCCAGATGGCCCGCAGCACCTCGGTCCTGTGCAGCGCGCTGCACACGACGGCCTGGTCTGAGTGCTCGGTCAGGTAGGCGGTGAGCGCCGCCGACTCCGGCTCGGTCAAGGCGAGCTTGACCAGCGCGGAGGAGTCGAGGTAGATCACTGCCGGTCCCCCTCCCGAATCTGCCCGAGGACATCGCTGGCAGTGGGCCGGCCGGGCGGCAGCGGCGGGTACGGCTCGATGTCCAGCGGGCTTCCCGCGTCCTCGGCGCGCTCGATCACCCCGGCGGCGATCCAGCGCTCCAGCGGGCTGTCCGGCTCCTTGACCGGGATCATCTGCGCCACGAGGCGGCCCCGGTTGGTGATGTCTACCGTGTGACCTCGCTCCACCAGGTCCACGTAAACGCTGGCGTGCTGCCGCAGCTCGCGGATGCCGATCTTCTGCGAGCCCACCGCGTGGTGCACGGGATCGGGCTGCAGCCGGTCCGGGCCTGACTTGCGCGGCCTGCCTCGTCGGGGGGCGCTGGTCCCCTCGCCATCGTTAGCCATGCGTGGACTGTAGCACGCGGAATGCTACGGTTGCGGGAATGCGCGGTTTGTGTCCGCGGCTGATTCATGTGTGCCCACAGAAGAAGCGGGCCAGGGAACCCTAAGTATTTGGCAGGATAGAGATATGCAACAGCCGCGGGACTTCTCCCTCCATGGTGCCGTCGACCTAGGCGCGCGTCAGGCCGCAGCGCAGCGCAAGGCTCAGGCCGCGCGCGCCGCCGCATCGGCGCCCGATGCCGGCGAGGACGGTGCCCCCGCCGCCGGCGAGGCGGCCGCCTTCGTCTTCGACGTGACCGAGCAGACCTTCAACACCGATGTGGCGCTGCGCTCGCGGACCACCCCGGTGATCATCGACTTGTGGGCGGAGTGGTGCGGCCCCTGCAAGCAGCTCAGCCCGGTGCTGGAGAAGCTCGCCAACGAGGCGAACGGCACCTGGGTGCTGGCGAAGATAGACGTGGACGCCAACCCGCGCCTCGCCCAGGCGTTCCAGGCGCAGTCCATCCCGATGGTGGTCGCGATCATCGGCGGCCAGATGGTCGACGCGTTCCTCGGCGCGATGCCGGAAGCGCAGATCCGTCAGTGGCTGGCCCAGGTGCTCTCGGTCGCCGACCAGCTTGGCGTCAGCACGGGAGCTCCCGGGCAGGCCGCGGAATCCGCCGCCGAGGATGAGGTTCCCGCCGCCTACCGCCAGGCGCGCGAGGCCATGGAGGAAGGCGACCTGGACAACGCCGCCGCCATCTTGGAGAAGGCGCTGTCGGATGTCCCTGGCGACGCGGTGGCGAAGAGCTGGCTGACCCAGGTCAACCTCATGCGCCGGGTGAGCGAGTACGACCCGGCCGCAGCCAGCCGGGACGCCGCCCAGCGCCCCGATGACCCCGAGGCGCAGATCCGGGTCGCCGACATCGAGATCGCCGCCGGCCGGATCGAGGCGGCCTTCGACCGCCTGCTTGGCGTTATCAAGCGGACCTCGGGCGACGCCCGCAATCAGGCGCGGGTCCACCTCATCGAGCTGTTCGAGATCTTCCCGCCCGGCGACCCCGCGGTGAAAGCCGCGCGCTCCCGCCTGGCGACTCTGCTGTTCTAGCGGCGGCCGCCCTAGCGGACCCGGGCCGGGGCCTCCGGTCCGGCGAGCAGTTCCAGTGACGGCAGGGCCGCCGCCAGGGCCGCGCGCTGCGCCGGGGTGAGCAGCAGGAGGTTCTGCGACAGCAGGGCGGTGTTCTCATCCCGCAGCCGCTCCATCGTCTCGCGGCCTAGCGGCGTGATGGCGATGGTGCTGGCCCGGGCGTCGCTCGGGTCTGGCTGCCGCGTCACGTAGCCGGCCTCTTCCAGCACGGTGACCAGCCGGGTGAGGGTGGAGGGGGCGATCCCCTCGGCGGCCGCCAGGTCGCCGAGCCGCAGTGGCCCGGACCGCTCGACAGTGGACAGCGCGGCCAGCTGGGTGGGGGTGAGCCCGGCCAGCTCATGGCGGCGCAGTCGGCGAGACAACCGGGCGATGGCGACGCGCAGGCGCGTAACGTCGATCACCTCAGCCTGGTCCGCCGATGGCCGCAGCGTGGACTCCGTCGCCATGACTGAAGGGTACGTCCTGCCCAGTACAATCGTGGCCCGCCACCCCGCACGGCTGGTTGGCGCCTTCCCTCGGGGAATGGCCATACCCTTTGGCCGGGGCATCCACGAAAGGCGGTTAACCAGGTTGACCATGGCTCCGAGTGTTTCCTACTCGATCACTGTGCGACTCGAAGTCGCGTCGCACGGCCGCGCGGTCAGTGAGGTCACCCGCGCCGTCGAGCACGCCGGCGGGGTGGTCACCGCCCTTGACGTGAGCTCCGGCCAGCGTGGCACGCTCCGCGTCGACGTGACCTGCGCCGCAACCGACACCGCCCACGCCGAGTCGCTGGTCGCCGCCCTGGCCGGAATTCCCGGGGTATCGGTGCACAAGGTCTCTGACCGGACCTTCCTCATGCACCTTGGCGGGAAGATCGAGATGCGCTCGAAGGTCCCGCTGCGCAACCGGGACGACCTGTCGATGGCCTACACGCCTGGCGTCGCCCGCGTCTCGCTGGCCCTGGCCGCCAACCCCGAGGACGCGCGCCGCCTGACGATCAAGCGCAACAGCGTCGCCGTTGTCACCGACGGGTCGGCGGTGCTCGGCCTGGGGAACATCGGCCCGTATGCCGCGCTGCCGGTGATGGAGGGCAAGGCAGCGCTGTTCAAGCGATTCGCCGGCATCGACGCGTGGCCGATCTGCCTGGACACCCAGGACACCGACGAGATCGTCCGGACGGTGGCCGCCATCGCGCCTGGCTTCGGCGGCATCAACCTGGAGGACATCTCCGCGCCGCGCTGCTTTGAGGTGGAGCGCAGGCTGCGCGCCATGCTGGACATCCCGGTGTTCCACGACGACCAGCACGGGACGGCCATCGTCGTGCTCGCCGCGCTCACCAACGCGCTGCGGGTGGTCGGCAAGGAGATCGCGGCCGTCCGGATCGTCATGGCCGGCGCCGGCGCCGCGGGCACCGCCGTGCTCAAGCTGCTGCTGTCGGCCGGGGCGACGAACGTAATCGTGACCGACGTCGACGGCGCCGTGCACGCGGGCCGCCCGGGGCTGAACGAGAACCTCGCCTGGATCGCCGGGCACACCAATCCGGGTGGCTACTCGGGTGACCTGGCCGGGGCGGTCGCCGGCGCGGACGTCTTCATCGGCGTCTCCGCGCCGGGCATCCTGGCCGGGGAAGACGTTAAGACGATGAGTGCCAGCGCGATAATCTTCGCCCTCGCCAACCCCGAGCCCGAGGTAGACCCGGAGGTCGCGCGCGAGTACGCCGCCGTGGTGGCCACCGGCCGCAGCGACTACCCGAACCAGATCAACAACGTGCTGGCATTCCCGGGAGTCTTCCGCGGCCTGCTCGACGCGCAGAGCAAGAAGATCACCGAAGCCATGCTGGTCGCCGCCGCGCGAGCACTGGCCGACGTAGTGCAGGCCGAAGAGCTCGGCCCGGACTACATCATCCCGTCGGTCTTCCATCCCGATGTCGCCTCCGGCGTGGCGGCCGCGATCCGCGACCTCGCCGGCCGGTAGGGGAGCCCGGTTCCCGGGGGAGCGGGCGGAGCTTTAGCTTGTCCCCTCCACTAGGCCGGGTCGCCGATGATTGTCATATGGATCTGAAGGGGCTCGATCCTCAGGCCGGACGGCTGCTCGTCGCCACGCCGCTGCTGGGGGATCATAACTTCCGGCGGACCGTCGTCCTCGTCGTGGAGCATGAGGAAATCCAGGGCACTCTAGGCGTCGTCTTGAACCGCCCGACCAAGATCTCCGTCGGCCAGGTGCTGGATCAGTGGACTGACCTGGTCACCGACCCGCCAATGGTGTTCAACGGGGGCCCGGTCGCCCGCAGTAGCGCGCTGGCCCTGGCCCTGGTGCCCGGTACCGATGAGCCCCTCGGATGGCGGGCTCTCGACGGCGCCCCTTCGCTGGCCCGCCTCGGGCTGCTTGACCTCGACACGCCGCCGAGCGTGCTCGCGCCGGCGATCCAGTCGCTGCGCGTCTACGCCGGGTATGCCGGATGGTCGCCAGGCCAGCTGGAGTCCGAGATCGACGAGGGCGCCTGGTACGTGGTCGCCGCCGAGCCGGGTGACGTCTTCGCCCCCGATCCGGCTGCCCTCTGGCGTATCGTGCTGCGGCGCCAGGAAGGGGACCTCGCGTTCCTCGCCACGTACCCGGACGACCCGAGCCAGAACTGAGCGAATGCGCGGAAGCGGCGCCAGGTTTTCCGGAGGCACTTGGCGGCTCGCCCCCGGTCCCGCTGCCCGGGAGGCGGTAAACTAGCCACCGTGAGCAACACCGAAGTCATGCCAGACGGCGACCTTAAGGTCCACGAGGACATCAGGATCGACACGTCCCACGGCGATCACGAGCGGTTCGCGCACTACGCGGACAAGAACCAGATCACCGAAAGCTCCGTCTTCGGCACGCCCATCCGCGCGATCTGCGGCAAGGTGTGGGTGCCGAGCCGGGATCCCAAGAAATTCCCGGTCTGCCCTGAGTGCAAGGAGATCTACGAGTCGCTGCCCGGCGGCGACGGCGAGGAGTGAGCCCCCTCGCAGAGGGTCTTCGCGGCTGGCAGCAGCACGCTTACGGGGAGTATTTCCGCCAGGCACGACGTGATTACCTGCTTGTCGCCACGCCTGGCGCGGGGAAGACCACGTATGCGCTGACGGTTGCGCGGGAACTTCTGGACCGGCGCGAGGTCGTCGCGGTCACGGTCGTCACGCCGACGGAGCACCTGAAGTATCAGTGGGCGCGGGCCGCGGTCCGCTTCGGCATAGCGATCGACTCGGCCTACAGCAACGCGCAGGGGCCGGTCGGCGCCGACTTCCACGGGGTCGCGGTCACGTACGCGCAGGTTGCCGCCCATCCGGCCCTGCACAGGCAGCGCACCGAGGCTCGCCGCACGCTGGTCATCTTCGACGAGATCCATCACGCCGGGGACGCGCTGTCGTGGGGCGAGGCTGTCCGCGAGGCGTTCGACCCCGCGCGCCGGAGGCTTGGCCTCACTGGAACCCCCTTTCGTTCGGACGCGAATCCTATTCCGTTCGTCACCTATGTCCCGGAACCGGACGGGACGAAGAGATCCGCCTCGGACTTCGTGTACGGCTACGGGCCGGCCCTGGCCGACGGCGTGGTGCGGCCAGTGATCTTCCTGGCCTACTCGGGCGAGATGCACTGGCGCACCCGGGCCGGCGATGAGATCACCGCGACGCTCGGCACGCCGATGACCAAGGAGCAGATCGCGCAGGCGTGGCGAACGGCGCTCGACCCGGGCGGGGACTGGATCCAGCGCGTGCTGGAGGCGGCCGACAAGCGGCTGACCGAGGTGCGGCGCGAGATTCCCGACGCGGGCGGCCTGGTGATCGCGGGCGACCACGAGACGGCCCGTGCCTACGCCGCGCTGCTGCGCCGGGTCAGCGGCGCCCGCCCGGTCGTCGTCTTGTCCGATGACCCGGGTGCCACCAGGAAGATCAGCTCATTCGCGGGTTCGCAGGACCGCTGGATGGTGGCCGTGCGGATGGTGTCCGAGGGGGTGGACGTCCCCAGGCTCGCGGTCGGCGTGTACGCGACCAGCGTGTCGACCCCGCTGTTCTTCGCCCAGGCGGTCGGGCGCTTCGTGCGGGCGCGCCGCCGCGGGGAGACCGCCTCGGTCTTCGTTCCGTCGGTGCCGGTGCTGCTCGGCTTCGCCGCCGAGCTCGAGGCCGAGCGTGATCATGTCGTGGCGCACGCCCAGCGTGACGCCGAAGACGAGCTCGCCGAGGCCCAGCGGACCCGGGACACGCCGGACATGCCGCTCGAAGGCCGGTCCTTCGAGGCGCTGAAGGCGTCGGCGACCTTCGACCGGGTG
>JAICUO010000859.1 GCA_025935815.1 Streptosporangiaceae bacterium | reverse complement strand
CGCGTCCTCGATCTCCTTCAGCTGCTCGGCGGTGATCTGCCCAGCGGCGAAGTCGTCCCGCGCCTGGAGGACCTCCTGCGGCCGCAGCAGGCTGCCGACATGGTCGGCGCGGAACGGGGGTCGTGCGGACGTGTCGGTCATGTATGTGGCTCCTTGGGGGCTTCCGAGGGGGGTTCGCGGGATCCGTTGAGGTCCGCCCGCAAGATCCTAAGCGAAACTTTGTGGTGCGACCACTTGATCTCGCCGCGATCACCGCGCGGCGGCGTCACCGCGCTGGTGCCCGCGACCGCCATTCCCAGACGTCGACCCGGCCCGATTCGCTCACCGTGGCCAGCCGGGAGTGCTCGTGGTCGAACGCGATGTCGTCGCACAGCCCGGCCTGCGGGAGGTAGCGGGACGCGTCCCGCGACCAGCCCACGTCCACGATCCGGTGCCCCCGGTACCACAGGACGTCGCCCCGCGGGCTGCAGATCAGCCGGTGCGGGCGGGTTCCCAGGGACGCCATCACGTCCTCGCGCAGGCTGCCCAGCGGCCTGCGGTGAACGATCTCCCCGGTACGCGGGCGGATGACGACGATCTCCCGGAAGGACACGCAGGCGACCAGTTCCCCGTCGGGCGACATGCCCAGGTGGCATCCGGCGGCGACCGGCAAGTTCGCGAAGGGGAAGTCGAAGGGGTGGCGCGGGTCGTCCTCGGCGACCACGACGACCTTGTTCGAGCCCGCCAGGAGGTTCGGGCCGCCGGCCATGGCGACCGTCTTCCCCTGGCCGTCGATGGTCGCGGTGGCCAGGCCGCGCGGGCCGGGGGCGCGCCAGATGACCGACCCGTCGGCGAAGTCCCGGACCGCGACCCCGCGGCCGTCGTAGGTGGCGAACCGCGCGCCGTCGGCGGGGACGAGGCACTCGTTGGTGCCCAGTTCAATGGTGGCGGTGCGGTATCCGCCGCCGCCGAAGTGCAGCAGCGTGACCCGCGCGCCCCGCGAGACGGCTACCGCGGGCACGGTGGTGCTCGCCGCCATCCGGGTGCCGACATCCACGCGCATGACGTTGAACCGCGGCGCGGGGCTGGCCGGGGCGCCGTTGAGCGGGGTGCCGTCGTCGAGCGACCAGCGGTGGACGGTGGTGTCCTTCTCGGCGACCACGAGCGTGTTATTCGCGCCGAATGCCACCGAGAGCTGGCTGGAGTGCGTTAGCAGGCGCGCGGTGAACAGGTGCTTGCCCAGGCCGCCGGCGTCAGCGCCCGCGCCCGGCTCATCCGATGGGCCCGGCTCGGATTGGCCGGGCTGGGATTGGCTGAGCTGGGATTGGCTGGGCTCGTCCTGAGTGGCCTGGGGGACGTTCACGTTGATCACGAACTGGTCCCGGCCCGCCACGAACGCGTCTCGCCCGGCCGTAATCCGTTGCGATTCCTTCCCCTCGCCCGGCTCCTCCTCCGGCGCGGCGTCACTGCCTTTCGCCTCCATGTCGCCCGTTCAGGACGCGGCGATGTAGTACCCGTACTCATCGATGATGAGCTGGAGCGGTCCGGGGCTGTTGTTGTAGTACGAGAACTTCCCGTTCCCGCCCGCCACGATGACCAGGTTGGGCACCGTCTCGCCAGCCGAGAAGTTCAGGTTCGAGGCCAGGGGCCGCGGCTGGCCGGCCGGGTAAACGGTCAGCACGCCAGCCTTCGCGGGCGCGGTGACCGTGATGTTGTCCACCATGGCGTCCGCGCACGCGCAGCCGGCGACGGTATAGTTCACGATGTTGATCGTGTCCGTCGCGTGCGCCGCCAGCGGGCTGTGGATGGTCCGGGTGTCCAGCTCCCGGGTCGGACCGTAGGGGACGAAGCTGTCGGGCGCGCCGGACGCGAAGTACCCGGCCAGGTCGGCCACGAGCTGCACGGTGCCGCCCGAGGTGTTGGCGAAGTTGACGACGCCACCCGTGACCGGGACGATGACCAGGTTCGGCACCGTCTCGCCGTGGGTGAAGTTCAGGTTCGAGGCATTCGGCTTGCTCAGCCCGCCTGGGTACACGGTCAGGAAGCCGTCCCGCTGGGGCTGGGTGACGGTGACGTTCATCACCACGGCGGCCGTCCCCGCGGGCACCCTCCCGGACAGGTCCAGCTGGAGGTTCCCGTTCGCCGCGACCGGGGCGATCGCGCCCCCGGCGCCGGCGCCGGTGCGGGTGTCCAGGACGCGCGCGGGCGCGGCAGGCTTGAAGCCGAACCCGCCCGGCCCGTAGAAGCCCTCCAGGTCAGCGACTAGCTGGACGGTGCCGCCGCTGTTGTTGCGGAAGCTCACCTCACCGCCGCTGAGCTGCACGGTGACCAGGTTCGGGACCGTTTCGCCGGCCGAGAAGTTGAGGTTGGACACCAAGGGGGCCGTGCCGGTGCCTGGGTACACGGTCAGGTTGCCGCCCCTCGCCGGCTTCGTGACGGTGACGTTCATGACCACGGCGGAGATGTCGGCGGCGGGGACCCCGTTGACGCTCGGGATCGGCAGGGTCAGCGTCCCGTTGGCGGCGACCGGGGCGATCGTGCCCCCGGTGCCGGCGCCGGTGCGGGTGTCCAGGATGCGGGCCGGCGCGACCGGCGTGTAGTTCGCGCCCACCACCACCTGGGCGGACGCCGAGACCCCGCCGTTGTACCCGATGGACTCGAAGAACCTCATGGTGTGCTGCCCGGCGATGGTGTAAGCGTGCCGGACGCTGGTAGTGCGGGTTATCACCGTGGGCGCATCGTCGAAGGTGAGCTCCAGGATCGGGAGGGGCCCGTTGGACGTCCAGGCCGGCCGTAGGCTGAGCGTGAACGTCGCGG
>JAICUO010000309.1 GCA_025935815.1 Streptosporangiaceae bacterium | reverse complement strand
TCGGGCCACCGGTGATCCCGTTGCGGACGAACGTGTTCCACTCGATCACCGCGTTGTAGCTGATCTCGTACATGATGCCGGACGACTCATTGTTCGCGATGTAGTTGCCCTCGAACTCGAAGCCGCGGTTGTTGGTGTCCGCCCACAGGGCAACGCTGCGGTTGTCATGCACGTAGTTGGACGTGACGACGGCGCCGTTGACGGCCCAGAACTTACCGCCGCCACTGCACCCGCAGCCTGGCTGCTTGGCCTCGTAGTCGAAGCTGTCGTTGGCCGCGATCTCGGAGTGCGTGATCGTGATGTCCACCGGGCCGGCGGCGCTGTAGGCGTTGAAGCCGTACTGCGCGTTCTGCTTGATGCAGTCATACGACAGGACGTTGTGGCTGCCGATCATCAGCCCGGCGCCGGCGTTGGCCGCGATCGAGGAATGCGTGATGGTCCAGTACGCCGCGGAGTCGTGGTTGACGACGCCCTGCTGCTGGTCATCGGCGCTGTTGAACCCGAAATACTCGATCGCCAGGTTCTCCACGGTGACGTGGGTGGCGCTCCCGCCGAAGGCGTAGTGGTTCTTGTGCCGCCCGTTGAGGATCGCGCCCGGCGCCCCGATGAACGTCGAGCCGGAGACCGGGTCGATCTGGGCGAACTCGCCGGCGCCCAGCGTGTGCGTGCCAGAGGCGAACCAGAAGGTGGCCGTCCGGTCGAAGTTGAAGTTCTCGTTGTCACCAGCCGGGACCGTGATCGCGCCCTTGGGGGCGGTCTTGGGGCCGTACAGGACCGAGTGGTTGTCGCAGACCCTGGCGGGCGGGGCGGCCGGCGCCGACCGGATGGCCGTGCTGGCCGCCGCGGCGGCCGCGAACCCGCTCAGCGACCCGGCACCGGTGCCGGCGGTGGCCGGCGGCACGGCGATCGCGAACGCGGCGGCGAGGGACCCGGCGGCGGCGACCGTCAGGGCACCTGTGAGCAGGCGTCCCCTGCTTGGCCGGCGCCGACCCGACGGCTTGACGCGTCCGCGGCGACGAGAATGTCGTCCGCCGCTTTCGTGTCCGTGCCGTTCCACCTAAAGCCCTCCCCGAATGGGATTGGCCTCGTCTTCAGGCGGGACCAATCATGGCTACATAACGACCCGGTATCTTTCGATTTCGGAAATGGGCGACTCGGGCCATCGTTGACAGGTATGCCGGTTATGTCACTTCAGTCACACTGTGCACTCACGTCACTACTGTCAGTTTTCTCACTTTAGCACCGGCGTCAACGGCTCGCTCTAACCCGGCGCCTGTGTTCGACCTCACCCCGGGCGACCTGGCGGCGATGCTGGGCCTGCAGGACCCGCCGGAAAGGCCGCCGCACTAGCGGCCGCTTGGTAGCGTTTGGCCATGCTGGACAGGCGCTTCATCCGGGAAAACCCGCAGGCCGTCAAGGACGCCGTGCGGGTCAAGGGCATCAGGCTCGACGTCGACGAATTGCTCTGCCTGGACCAGGCCAGTCGCGACCTGCAGCGTGAGCTTGACCACGCCCAGGCCCGCCGCAAGAGCTTCTCGCGCGAGTTCGCCAACGCCGATGAGGAGACGCGCATCCGGCTCCGGGCTGAGCACGAGGAGCAGGACGCGCACCTCAAGGAGGTCCGCGAGGAGCTCGCCGAGGCCAGTGAGAAGCTGCAGGCGCTCATGCTGCAGACCCCGACCATCCCCTGGGAGGGCTCCCCGGTCGGGGCGGACGACACGGCCAACGTCACGATCAGGACCTGGGGTCAGGCGCCGGCGTTCGGCTTCGAGCCCAAGGACCACGTCGAGCTGCTGGAGACCCGCGGCTGGGCGGAGTTCGCCCGCGCCCGGAAGGTGGGCGGCGAGCGGGCGTACGCCCTGGTCGGCGAGATGGTGATGCTGGAGCGGGCGCTGCTGTCGTACGCCCTCGACCACCTGATCGAGGTGGGCTCGACCGTGATCTCGGTGCCGGTGCTGGTCCGCGAGGAGCCGCTGACCGGCACCGGGCAGTTTCCCGCGCACCGCGAGGAGACCTACGCGATCACCGCGGATGACCTCTACCTGGCGGGCACCGCCGAGGTCGCGCTGACCGGGCTGCACTCCGGGGAGATCCTTGACCTCAGGCAACTGCCGATCCGGTACGCGGGCATCTCCCCGTGCTTCCGGCGGGAGGCCGGCAGCGCCGGCCGGGACGTGCGCGGCCTGCTGCGGGTGCACCAGTTCGAGAAGGTCGAGCAGTGGGTCATGTGCGCCGCCGACGACGCGGAATCCGATCGCTGGCACTTCGAGATCCTGGGCGCCGCCGAGCACCTGCTGCAGGGCCTGGGCCTGCACTACGAGGTGGTCGAGTGCGCGACCGGTGACATGGGCGCCGGCAAGTACCGGATGAACGACATCAACACCTGGTTCCCGTCGCTGGGCAAGTTCCGCGAGACCCACAGCTGCTCCTCGCTGCACGACTGGCAGGCGCGCCGGTCGAACCTGCGCTACCGCGACGCGGACGGGTCGGTGAAATTCGCCTTCACGCTGAACAACACGGCGATCGCCACGCCCCGGCTGCTGGCCGCGCTGGTGGAGAACTACCAGACCGCCGATGGTAAGGTCACCGTCCCCGAGGTCCTGCGCCCCTACCTAGGCGGCCGCGCGGAGCTGTAGCCAGCCGGCGATGGCGGCTCGTAATGCGGTTGAGGGGCGGGTGGGCGATGCGCGCACCCCGCCGGCCGTCGTACGCTGCCACTCGTGGAATTCTCCGCTGACCGAGTCGCCGAGATCGCCGGGCGACCGCCCGCCAAGCTGACCCGGCGCGATGTGGCACTGGCGTTGCTGCGGGTCCCGTCGGGCGACGCCCTCGCGTCGCTGCCGACCCTGCGCCGGGGCCTCGTCGCGGCCGGAAACCCGCTGTCCGTGCCGTTCTGGGATTCCGCCGAGTCGATCTTGGCGAAGATCGCTGACCAAAAAGCCACGTTCGGGGACGTGCACGGCTGGCTGGAATCGACCGGCACCGAGCCAACCGGCATCATCGGGCTGCACGTCTGGGAGGAGCCCGCCCAGCGCAGCCCGCTCCAGGAGGAGATGCACACCCGCCTGGTGCACTACCTGGAGGAACGCGTGGCGGACGGGGAGGTTAGCCCCGACCGGCTCGCGGGCGGCAACGCCGACGCCAGGAGGGACTACGTGGCGCTGCAAGAGCGCTGGATGTCCACGCCGCTGGCGGACGGCCGGGTGCCGATGACGGCGCTCCTGGATGAGCAGGATGAGCAGCTCATCGCCGACTGGGCACAGGCCGACGCCGAGGCGCTGGACACGCTGGGGACCGTGCTGGACGCGGTCGGCTCGCGCCCCGTGCCGGATACCGCGCTGCACGCCGCGGCCGCCCGGCTGCGCGCCGACATCGCCAAGCCCGGCTGGCCGGGGCAGATGCTGGTGGCGTTCAGCGGGCACAACGCGCGGACGCTGCCCGCCGACAACGCGGAGATGTGGCTCACGCTCGCCGCCTCGGTGGCCTCGCCGCAGGGCGACCCGCTGTCGGCGGAGGACAAGGAGTTCGCCCGCGCCATGGAGTGGGCCGACGAGGAGGACCTCAGCGACGCCGACCTCGGCCTCGGCCCGGACGCCGACGAGCCCGATGAGCTGTCGGCCGCGATGGCCGCCGTCTGCGCCCTGGACCACTACGACTGGCTCGCGGTCATGTCCGCGCTGGCCAGCGGGGGCCCGGGCACGCCCGCCTCCGCGGCCGACCTGGCCCGGTACGTGCGGGAGTTCGACCCCGGCGAGGCCGCCGACGCCCCCAGCGGTCCCACTGGCGTCGCCGACAGCGGAGAGCCGCACAACGACTTCGAGGAGTACGACGACTACGCCGACGACGATTACGACGACCTGTCCGTCGAAGGCCTGTTCCTGCACGTCACGGCGATGTGGAGCGTCCTTGGCGCGATCGATGAGGATGACCGGCTGACTCCGCTCGGGTGGTGGGGCCTGCCCGAGGCCATGCGCCGCGCCTGGGCTGAGCAGTTAGGATGATTCGGCCGTCGTCGGGCCCCGGCCTGGCGGCTCGGCCACGACCTCGTCCGCTACCACGTGCCCGGCCACTACCTGGCCGGACACAGTGTGCTCGTCCGGGGCGCCCGCGGCCTCGGTGGCCTCGGTGGCCTCCGCGGCCTCCGCGGGCTTGGGGCCGATCTTCTTGAACTGCTTGTTCATCGACCGCAGCAGGAACACCAGCGCCACGCCAATGGCCGCGACCACGAGGAAGCCAAGCACGCCCGCCTGCACGTCATCGGTTGGCGGGCTGCCAGCCGCACTTACCGCCGCGATAACTGTCACAGAGTCACACACTCCCGGATACCGGCGAAGAGGTCGTCTTCCGGCAGTTCGGTGTCCACCAGCGACCTGGCTAGATGATAGTCCTCGGTCGGCCAGGCGGCGCGCTGGACCTCAACCGGGCAGGCGAACCACGAGCTGGCCGGCGCGATCTGGGTGGCGTGGGCCAGCAGCGCCTGGTCGCGGACCTCGAAGTAGTCGCCGGCCGGGACGCGGGTGGTGATCTCCAGCGTCTTCCAGCCCGACTCGGCGCGCTTACGGGCCCGCTCCTCCCACTCCTCGAAGATCTTCGTGTAGGGCGAATCGGCTCCCCGGCGCAGCATCTCCTCGTGGAGCGCGACGTACTTACCCTGGTGGAACGCCAGGTGGTAGTACATCTTGAGTGGCTGCCAGGGCTCGCCGCCGAGGCCCGGGTAGCGGTCCGGGTCGGCCGCCGCCTCGAACGCGACCACCGACACCTCGTGCGTCTTGATGTGGTCCGGGTGCGGGTAGCCGCCGCTCTCGTCGTAGGTCAGCAGCACGTGCGGGCGGAACTCGCGCACCGCCGCGACCAGCGGCGCGGCCGCCTCGGCGAGCGGGACCAGCGCGAAGCACCCGTCCGGCAGCGGCGGCTTGGGGTCCCCCTCGGGCAGCCCGGAGTCGACGAAGCCCAGGAACCGCTGGGAGACGCCCAGGATCTCCCGTGCGCGGTCCATCTCCGCCCGCCGCACCTCGGCGAGGTTGGCGCGCACCTCCGGCCGCTCCATCGCCGGGTTGAGGATGTCGCCGCGCTCGCCGCCGGTCAGCGTGGCGACGAGGACCTCCACGCCCTCCCGGGAGTATCGCGCCATCGTCGCGGCGCCCTTGCTCGACTCGTCATCCGGGTGCGCGTGCACAGCCATCAACCGCAGTTGAGATGACAACGTTTTCTCCCTACGTCTACTCTCATTTTCCCGGGGGTACGGGGTTGCCGCCGCCGGGCGGCAACAGTCAGGAACGACCTGGCGGTTTGAGGTCATTCCCGAGTGGAAACGCTCACCCGGACGCAATGAGGACGCCACGCCGTTGACGTGCGGCAGTTGACTTGGACGCGGCATTGGCGGACCCTTGTTAGCCTCAAAAGATTACCCCCGGAGACCGGCTGGCTCCCCGGCGGAAGGACGACGTGTCCGGCCGCCAGGCCTGCCAGCTCGCCGCGGGCCGAGGGTCGGCCCGCGCAGCATTGAGGAGAGCCCGTGACCGAGACGCGCGAAGAAGGCGTCACCTGGCTGACCCAGGAGGCGTACGACCGGCTCAAGGCCGAATTCGACTACCTCTCCGGGCCGGGACGCATCGATATCGCCAAGAAGATCGAGGCGGCCCGCGAAGAGGGAGACCTGCGCGAGAACGGCGGTTACCACGCGGCCAAGGATGAGCAGGGCCAGCGCGAGGGCCGCATTCTCCAGTTGCAGCACATCCTGGAGAACGCGCGGGTCGGCGAGCCGCCGCGCACCGACGGCGTGGTTGGCCCCGGCATGACCGTGACAGTCCGCTTCGCCGGCGACGACGAGGAAGTGACGTTCCTGCTCGCCTCCCGGGAGGAGAGCGGCGCCCCGATCGACGTCTACTCGCCGAAGTCGCCGCTGGGCGCGGCGATCACCGGCAAGAAGATAGGCGAGAAGGCGAGCTACTCGCTGCCCAACGGCCGCTCGGCGTCCGTCGAGATCGTCGAGGCCGTCCCTTACCAGGGCGCCTGAGACGCGAAGGCGTCCGACGGGCCAAGCCCGTCGGACGCCTTCTTCTTTTCCGGCCTAACGAATCCCGGCCGTCGGCTGGCCGGGACCCCCGTGCGTTAGCTGATCAGCTCGGGCTCGGAGGCGGCTGGCTTGTCTTGCCCCGCGCCCGGCGCCCGGCCGCGCAGCGGGATCTCCTTGATCATCAAGGCGAACAAGAAGATGATGACGGCCGCCGGGATTCCGAACACGAAAACGCTCTGCACCCCGTGCGTGATCGCGTGGAAGATGACCTCGCGCTGCCCCGCCGGAAGCGAGGTGACCTGCGCCGGGTCGAAGCTGCCGCCCTGCGCGTGGAACCCGCTGGCGCCGGACGAGCTCATGTAGGAGTTCAGCTTGTGCGCGAACAGCGCGCCAAAGGCCGCCACGCCGAGCGAGCCGCCGATCTGCTGGAAGAACATCCGGCCGCTGCTGGCCACGCCCATGTCGCGCAGTTCGACCGCGTTCTGCGAGATGAGCGAGACCAGCTGCATGAGCAGGCCCATGCCGAGGCCGAGGACCACGTAGTCGATGCCGGTCTCCCACCGCGACGTGCTGACCCCGATCCGGCTGAGCAGGAACATGCCGACGCCCATGACCAGGCCACCCAGGATCGGGAAGATCCGGTACTTGCCGGTCTTGGCGACCAACTGGCCGGCCAGGATCGAGGTGACCATGGAGCCGACCATCATCGGGGTCATCAGCAGCCCGCTGACGGTCGGCGTGGCGCCCTGCACGGTCTGCTGGTACAGCGGCAGGAACGTCATCACGCCGAACAGGCCGAGGCCCACGAAGAACGTGATGATCATCGAGTTCCGGAAGTTCCCGATCTTGAACAGGTGCAGCGGCAGCATCGGCTCGGCGGCCCGCAGCTCGACCCGGATGAACGCCACCATGGACACCACCGCGAGCGCGGCCAGGCCCAGCACCTCGGCCGATCCCCAGCTGTACTGGGTGCCGCCCCAGGTGGCGATGAGGATGATCGCGGTCGACACCACGCCGAGCAGGATGCCGCCCCAGTAGTCGATGCGGTGCGCCACGCGGCGCTTGGGCAGGTGCATCCGGAAGGACAGGTAGACCAGCGCCGCGCCGCCGATCGGCAGGTTGATGTAGAAGATCCACCGCCAGGACAGCGCCTCGGTGAGCCACCCGCCGAGCAGCGGGCCGCCGATCGTGGCGAGCATCATCACGGCCATGAAGTAGCTCATGTACTTGCCGCGCTCGCGGGGCGGGACGATCTCGCCGATCGTCGCCATGGCCCCGACCATCAGGCCGCCGGCGCCCAGGCCCTGGATCGCCCGGAAGGTGATCAGCTCGGCCATCGAGGTGGACAGCCCGGACAACGCCGAGCCGGCCAGGAAGATCACGATGGCGAAGATGAAGAAGTTCTTCCGCCCGTACATGTCGCCGAGCTTGCCGTAGAACGGCGTGGTGACCGTGGAGGCCAGCACGTAGGCGGTGACCACCCAGGACAGGTGCGCGACCCCGCCCAGCTCGCCCACGATCCGCGGTAGCGCGGTGCTCACGATGAGCTGGTCCAGCATGGCCAGCATCATCGCCAGCAGCAGGCCCGGCAAGATGATCATGATCTGCTTGTGGGACAGGAACGCCGGCTCCTCCGCCGCGGCCGGGACGGTGGCCCCGTCCGTTACCTCACTCACGCTTACTCCCCTTCGCCACCCTCGGCCCGGTAACCTGGCGGCCAGAAACTTACTTGCCGCCCGGCTAGTTTAGCGTCAATCGAAACGGTATGCTCCGTGCTTACCGGCCGTCAAGTAAAATTCCCGCCAACAAGGGCCGGCGCTAGACCGCGTGAGGGGCAACAACACGAGCATGGACGCGGACGTTCCCGCCGAAGGGCACGCTGGGCGGCGCGGCGACACCCGCGCGCGGATCCAGCGGGTCGCCCTGGAGCTGTTCGCCGAGCAGGGCTACGACGCCACTTCCCTGCGCGAGATCGCCGAACGGCTCGGCGTCACCAAGGCCGCGCTGTACTACCACTTCAAGTCCAAGGAAGACATCGTCCGCAGCTTCAGCGAGGATCACTTCTCCCGGATGGACTCCCTCATCGACTGGGCGCGGCAGCAGCCTCCGGGCCCGGCCACCGGGCACGAGATCCTCGAGCGGTACCTGACGATCCTCATGGAAGGCAGCGACGTCTTCCGCTTCCTGGAGCAGAACCAGGCGACCCTGCGCAGCGGCGACGATGGCAAGCACCGCTTCGAGCAGTTCCGCCCCCGGCTGTACGCGCTCGTGGACCTGCTCATCGGCCCCGACGCGACGACCCGGGCGCGGATCCGCACCACGGCCGCGTTCTTCTCCATCAGCGCGTCCCTCATGCTGTACCGGGACCAGGCCGACACCGGCCCCGATGAGCTCCGCAAGATCATCCTGGAGATCGCCGACGACCTGACCCGGGACCTGGGCCACCCCTAGCGGTTTTAGGTGAACGACAGCTGGTAGCCCGCGGCGCGGAGCTTGTCCTTGAGGTCCGCGCAATGTTCGGGGCCGCGCGTCTCCACCTGCAAGACGACCTCGACCTCATCGACGAGCAGGCCAGGGGCGAGCCGTTCGTGGCTGACCTCCAAGACGTTCGCGCCCAGGCCGGCGACGTCGCGCAGCAGCGCCGCCAGCGAGCCGGGGTAGTCCGCCACCCGGCAGCGGAACGCCAGGTAGCGGCCCGCGGCGGCCAGGCCGTGCCGCAGCAGCTTGGACAGCAGGAGCGGGTCGATGTTCCCGCCGGACAGCACCGCGACGACCGGCGGCTCGAATTCTCCCGGGTACTCGAGCAGCGCGGCGACCGCCGCCGCGCCGGATGGCTCGACCACCTGCTTGGCCCGCTCCAGGCACAGCAGCAAGGCCCGCGCCAGGCCCCCCTCGGTGACGGTCACCAGGCGGTCGGCGAACTTGGACAAGACGTCCACCGCGATGTCCCCGGGCTTGCTCACCGCGATGCCATCGGCCATCGTGGGGCGGGCCGGGACCGCGATCGAATGGCCCTGGGCCAGCGACTCCGGGAAGGCCGCCATCGCCTCGGCCTGCACGCCGACGATCCGCACATCGGGGTCGAGGCCCTTGACCGCGATGGCGACGCCTGCCGCCAGGCCCCCGCCGCCGATCGGGATCAGCACGGTCGCGGCCTGCGGGCACTGCTCGATGATCTCCAGTCCGAGCGTCCCCTGGCCCGCCACGATGCCCGGGTGGTCGTAGGGGTGGATGAAGACCGCCCCGGTCCGCTCGGCGAACCGCAGCGC
>JAICUO010000529.1 GCA_025935815.1 Streptosporangiaceae bacterium | reverse complement strand
CCAGCCACAGCCCGTCACCAAGACCCGCCTGGACCCCGCGTACAGCCCCGCCCGGCCACGGCCCGGACTTGCGCAACCCCCTACCGCGAGGCACCGAGCGCCGACTCTGCGCGATGCGCCAGCCTGTCCATTGCCGCAGTGAGGAGGTGCGGATTATCCGGATCAGTGCGCCTGCGGACGCGGGGATGCCGATCAGGTCCAGAACATGGCGGTGCCGGCCAGGGCGCCGGAGACCCGACAGGCCCCCCGGCAGCTTCCCGGCCTGCGCCGGGTTCCCGACGGCACTAGGCCAGGGTCAGGGCGACCTCGTCAATCTCCTCGCCCCGCGCTTGCGCGAAGATCCGGCCACGGCCGGTGATCGCGAAGCCGCACTTCTGCAGTACCCGGATCGAGCCGGCGTTGTCCGCGGCCGCGTGCGCGTGCAGCGGGCGGGAGCGATCCAGGCCGACCAGGGCAGCCAGGGCCGCAGCAGCGACCCCGCGCCCCCAGTAAGCGCGACCGACCCAGTAGGCGACCTCCCGCCCACCCGGCGGGCCGAAGATCGCCGCATGGCCGGCCACCTCGCCGTCGGCCAGCACCATCCGCACGATAACCGCCGGGTCGCATCGCACCCTAACCCAGTGCGCATCGAAGGCAGCCCGGTCGTAGTCGTAGTCGCGGGTCACCGCCGCCATGTGCCGGGCCCGCTCGTCACTGACGTGCGACCAGAAGACCGGCAGGTCACTGTCACGCACGTCCCGCACGCTGATCTCCACCCGCGCTACCCCTTCCCGCCGCCGGCCAGAGCTGACCGGCTCGATCAGCCTTGTCATCCCACCCTGGCGCTCCGTACAAGGAACGGTAACAGGACATAACACTCCTTCGGGCGCGCCCTTCGCCGACCTCACCAGGTCACGATCACCACGCCGAACGGCGGTTCCCGCGCGCCTCAGCGCTCAAGTTTGCGCCGCGGAGTGTGACCGGCCCATGCGGGTGCGAGGCATTAGCGGGCATCGGCCCGATGTGCGGTCACCGGGTTGCCGTCGCATCGCCATGTGGACAGGGCGGGCTTGAGCCTGCCCGTCAAGCGGCTTACCAGCGGCCGCGGTGCACGACCTCACTGAATGGCCGCCGGTCGGGGTTCCTGGCCGGCGCGAGCGGCCGGTCAGCCGGGTAGCCCAGTGATATGAGGAAGGCCCAGTCACGGTCACCGGGGAAGCCGGGCAGGTCGCGGGCGAGTTGCATGTCGGCGACGCCCGCGTGGCAGCTGCCAATTCCCAGGCCGGCGGCCGCGAGCGTCATGGCCATCGCCGCCTGGCCCAGGTCGAACTGGGCCCGGCGGAACTCGTTGTCGGCAGCGGGACCGATGACCGCGATGGTCGCGGCCGAGCCGGCCACGTGGCCGGCCCCTCGCCAGGCCTTTGCCAGTTCACGCAGCCGTCCGCGATCGGTGACGAGGATAAAATCCCACGGCTGCCAGTTCTGCGAGGACGGCGACCGGCGGCCCGCCTCCAGGACCCGGTCCAGGTCCGCCGCCGGGATCGGGCGATCCGCGAAAACCCGCACGTTGCGGCGCGACGCAATGGCTTCCCAAGTCTGCATGACGGTCCCAGCGCCCGCCACGCCTTGTTCATTCTCGGGAGCCCGCCCGGTGCATCACCCTCGCCGCGTGCCGACCTCCCGGCAGCCTCGCCTCGCCCGTCGGTCGCGCATAACCCACCAGCCCAAGAGATTCCACCATGACGACCATCACCCAGAGCCACCGCAGGTCGGTCACCGTCCTGACGGGAAGAGCGCAGGACGCCGATTATTTCACCTGGCGTGAGGAGCGCTTCACTGTGGCTGGCCGGCGCGGAGGCTCCGGTTCTGGGCGTGCTCCGTCGCCGGATGACGTGCCCTCATCGCGGCATGGACGGGCTTTCGTTACCTCAGCCGGCGCTTGGCATCGAGCTCGTAGATGATCTCCAGGCCGTCCTCGTCGTCCCACTGCTCACCGGCCCTGGTGAACCCGTACTGCGTCGCGAGCCGGTAAGAGGCCACATTGCCAGGGCTGATGGTCACCCGCACCCTGCGCACGCGGGGCTCGCGGGCAGCGCGCTGCAGCAGGGCCTCCAGCGCGGCCCTGGCGTAGCCGCGCCGCCGGCACGCCGGGTCGACCGCATAGCCGATCTCCAGCATTCCCACCGGATCGGGCGGCCCGTGGTAGCCAGCCCGCCCGACAGCCGCCTGATGCGGCTCATCCCAGATGACACCGGTGACCCATGCCGCGCTGGCGGGATCCTCCTCCACCTGCCTGCGCTTGGGTCCGGTCCCTGCCCCGCCAAACGACACGTTCCGCCGGGCCCCCGCTCCCACTGGCCCGCGAGGTGCACAGTAAGCAGGGCGATCACCAGCCCGGCCAGGAGCGAGGCGGTCAGCAGCGCCAGCCGGGCACCACGACCACCGAGGGCTTCCATAGCCCGGCGGGCGTGCCGCCGGGCGGCCGCGCTCCCGGCGGCGGCGCCTTCCGGGCGCGCGCCGCTGCGCGCCTCGGCGGCCAGCAGGCCGGGCAGCCGCCAAACGTAGGCGAGCACATGGATGACGATGAAGAACGCCCAGGCGATGAACGAGATCCGGTGCACCTAGAGCCAGCCGCCGGGCGAGCCGCCGTCGCCGGGCCCGGTGACCGCGAGCATGATGCCGGAGCCGAAGACGCACGCCGTGAGCAGCATGATGGCTGGCCCGATCACTCCCTTCCTGATGACCTGCGGCTCGAACGTGCCCTCCCCGTCCCATTGATGACCGGGCTATTCTTCTCATGGCCAGGTGCCCGGTCAGCTCCTGGTCTAGCGCGGTCTCCAGGACCGCCTTGGTCAGCTGCTTCGGCAGCCCGTCCGGCCGGTCAGCGACAGGCCCTGCTAGCGCGCCCCGGCGCACCAGCTCCTCCGCAGCCGCCTGCTCGGCAGACGGCTCCGGCTTCCTCTTCGTCACCTCTTCCAGAGTCATCACGGCGCCTCTCCCACCAAGCCAAGCCCCGCGAGGGCTCAGCGATCAGGGCCGGAAACACCGTTATATCCACAGATCCGGAGCCGAATCAGAGACGAAGGCGGGGCCAAGATGAGGTTGACACGGCCAGGCGCAGCGGGCACGAGTGACGGCCGGAAACCGCGGAGGTCCCGGAATGGCCGGGCCGTGTCGCTGACGCTATTCGCGCTGGCACCCGCAGTTGCCGCCTGCGGCTACGGAGGGGCAGCGACAAGCTTCCCCGCTGGTAACTGCGACCACTTCGTTACGACGGTGAGGACCAGCGAGCCGAGCTACGCACGGGGCCAGGCCGTGATCGTCAGCGTGACCCAGGTCAACGAAGGGTCGGCCTGCAACGGCATTCCGCCCCAGTGGTGCGGAACCTTGCATGCGTTCGCGTCCGCCTACAACTCGGCCGGCGAAGACGTCTGGGATTACGGCGCGAGTAAGACCGTCCCGGGCCAGACCACCTGTCCCTTCGTGCCCGCGCCAGGCCCGGAGTGGGCACAGGGCTACTCCAACACTCAGGAACTCAGCTGGAGCCAGGATGAGTGCGCCGGAGCCGAGACTCCCCGCGCGGGCCAGGCGAACCCGAACTGCCCGGGTACTCAGGTAGCCCCGGGCACGTACCGGATAGTCGGCAACGGGACGTCAGCGCCGGTTACCATCACCATCTCCGGCTAGCCCCTGCCCCTGATGACGAACAGAGGTCGCCGAGGCCGCGCATAATGCCCCATCTGCAGCGACGAGTCAGCGGCCGAGCAGCCAGTCAGATCGATTCAGATCGGCGGTTATTGATCGTGTACGGTCGACCAGCATTGATCACGGCCCGTCAGCGGGCAGCGATCGCAGTCCAGCGACGGCCCTGCCGACTATGTCTCTGCCCACCGTCGTCCTGTGGGACTAGGCAGGGCGCGCAGAACACCCAGTACTGGCTCACACCATGGCGTGCCGCGCCCTCATCGCAGCAGATGCGGATGTTCTGAAGGCCTCCCAGCCGAATCTCGACTGCGACTCCCCCCTCCCTGCCTGCCTGCCTCCCGAACCCCGCCGTGGTCGAGGACAATGAACGCCACGTCGGAGAGGATCCTGTTGCCAGTTGTCGGCTTGAACTTCACGCGGCCCTGGGATGTGGGCAGGGTGCGGTTTCATCCCGCTGGAGCGGCACTTGTGCTGATCGAAGCAGCGGTTGCGGGCTCGCAGGATGCGAGCGTTCGCGAGCCTGAATACGTATCGAGCCTCCTGGCCGCTTCCGCCAGGTTGAGCGGCTGCGTGCTTGCCGAGGTCTCGGTCAGCCGGACCGGGGGTGTCGCTGTGGCGGAGACGTTGATGGAGAGCGCCGTCGCGGTTCTCAATCTCGTACAGCACATGGAGAACAAGCCCTTGGTTGACGGCGGCGCGGTCGCGGCTCTCCTCGGGCAACTCCTGGGGAACACGCCCATAGTTGAGAGCGGCCACCCGGCTCCTGATCTCGTGCAGCTGGTGATGAAGATGCCCTGGCTTGTGGCGTTCCAGCGGTTTGGGTTGCCGGGTCGCGCGGGCACAGCGTCCTATGACTTCGTCAATCTCAGTGGCGGCAAAGTCAAGCCCGCGGGCGTCCCCTAGCGCGTTGTCGCGGACCTGTTCCTGCTGATAGTCCTGCGGTTCCCGCCCGTTATGATGGAGCGCCTCCACGAAATGCACGACGCTTGCCCCTGGGCTTTGCCTGCTGGCGCTCCGCGGCGACCGGTGCCACCTTCTGCAGCCCCCTGGCCAGTTCCGCGTCGAGTCGATTCCGGTCACCGTCATAGTAACTCAGCTCAATGCAAGACAAGGCCGCGCGACGGGATGTAAGCCGATTCTTCCTGCTACGGGCGCCGTGAGGAGTCCCGAAATCATGACAAGGTGTCCTTCTGATCCTCGGTCAGGCTGTCGTAGGCGAGGATCCTCAGCTCGGAGCTGTAGCGCTGGCCGTGGCGGTCGGTGAGCCAGAGCTGGTCCAGGTCGGGGAGCATCTCGGTGACGGTGAACCTGGGACGCCCGGCGGCCTGGGTGCGGCGGATGTTCTTGGCGAGCAGGTTGACCAAGACGATGCTGCGGAAGTCGGCCGCCGTGGGCTTGAGCTCGACCGGAACGCGGTAGAACACCCGCTCGGGCAGCTGGTGCTCCTGCCGCCAGCGCCGCGCGAGACGGAAGCGCTCCTGCTCGTCCTTGGCGAAGGCCCAGGCCGCGTCCGCGGCCTGGAAGGCCCATTGCTCCCGGCTCAGGACCAGCTTGTCGATCGTGATCCGCGGCCGGTGCGCGGCCGGGGCGACCGGCTGGAACGCATCGGCGACGGGTCCCGCCAGCACGTCGCCGATGACTTCGAAGAAGTCCAGTTCGGCGCCGGAGGGTGCGACGTGGACGACCAGGTTGCCGCCGCGGCGGGTGACGGTCATCGCGGCGCTGGGGATGACGGTGTCCGATTCCGGGGGGTCGATCGAGCCGTCGGTGGCGGCGGACCAGTAGAGCTGGCCTGGCCCCAGCAGGGCCGAGGGCGGGCTGGTGCGGGATGTCACGGTCGGGTGGTCTTTCGGCTCGATG
>JAICUO010000904.1 GCA_025935815.1 Streptosporangiaceae bacterium | reverse complement strand
GCAAGCCATCGGGTGGCACGCAGGCTGACGCGGCCGTACACCGGGGTGTCCCCGTGCCACAGCCCGGCCGGGGACAGCAGGGTCAGTGAGGCAGCCGGGCGGATGGCGGCCAGTTCGAGTGCCACCCAGCCGCCGAGTGAGTTCCCGGCCAGGTGCGGGACGGTAACGCCGAGCTGGTCCAGGAGCCGGGCGACGGCGGCGGCCAGCGCGGCGGGTGATGGCTCAACGTGCGCTGGCAGGGGCGGTGAGCCGCCGAATCCCGGCAGGTCGACCGCGATGACTGTGAAGTGCGCGGTGAGCGCCGCAACGACGGGGTCCCAGGCCTGGCGAGAGGACCCGATCCCGTGCAGGAGCACAAGAGGGGCGCCGGTCCCCGACCGGGTGTAGGCGGGCGATGTCATGGTCTTCTCCTCGGGTCAGCGTGGCCAGCTGCCCCCGTTCGCCCCTGCGAGGCATTATCGTGCGGGCGGCCACCGGGTAGACGACGCAGCCACCGAGCCTGTGACATGGCCTCGTGGCCAGGCGAACCCGGCGAATGCCGTCACCTTCCGTTGTCGGCCAAGGTTCAGCGGCAGGTGGCCAGGCCCGTAACTTCGGCCTAGCGCGGTCCTGCCGGTGGGGCTGCTGGCGAGATGCCGGTTGACATGAAACCAAATGGTTTCCTATGCTGGCTGCGTGGAACCAGTGTTCAAGGCGCTCGCGGACCCCACGCGGCGGGAACTGCTCGACGAGCTATTCCGCCACGACGGGCAGACCCTGGGCGCGCTGGCGGGCAGGTTCACCATGACACGGGTGGCGGTGGCCAAGCACCTGCGGCTGCTGGAAGACGCCGGCCTGGTCGTGAGCCGCCGGCGGGGCCGGGAGAAGCTGCACTACCTCAACCCGGTCCCGATCCGGCTCGTCCATGACCGGTGGGTGAGCAAGTACGCCGAGGCCTGGGCGGCCGGCCTCGCCGACCTCAAGCACGACCTGGAGGCGAGCATGGAGAAGGTGTTCGAGATCTACATCCGCACTACCCCCGAACGCCTGTGGCAGGCGATCACCGACCCCGGCCTCCGGGCCCGCTACCAGTTCGGCGCGCGCATCGAATCGGACTGGGCGGCCGGGTCAAGCTACCGGGTCGCGCACCCAGGCGCGCCAGGGCCGCTGATCGAGGGCGAGAACCTCGAGATCGACCCGCCGCGCCGACTGGTGCAGTCTTTCCGCGCGGTGTGGGACGACAGCGTCGCCGCCGAGGGCACCAGCCGCGTCACCTGGGACATCGAACCGACCGGCGACTCGTGCCGGCTCACCGTCACCCACGACCAACTGCGCCAGGGTGCCGACGAGCACCTCTACGGCGGCTGGCCGATGATCCTTTCTGGGCTCAAGACCTGGCTGGAGACCGGGAAAGAGCTCACCACCCCCGGCTCACTGATGTACGGAGGACCACGGTGACCACCCTGGACAAGAACTTCACGGCCGTGCTCCAAAAGAGCCCGGGCAAGGGCGGCTGGACCTACGTCGTGATGCCCGGCTCGGCCGAGTACTTCGGCACCCGTGGCCTGGTCCGCATCCTGGGCAGCATCGACGGCCACCCGTTCCGCGGCTCGTTCATGGCCCTCGGCGACGGCACCCACAAGCTCGCCGTCCCCGCCGGCGTGCGTACCACGATCGGAAAGCAAGCTGGCGACACCGTCCGCGTCCACCCCGGCGAACGCATCCCGCCCGCACCGCGCAGGAGCAAGCCATGAGCGCCGCAAAGACCCACATCACCGGCGTGCGCACCGTCACCATCCCGGTCGAGGACCAAGACGCCGCACTGCGGTTCTACACCGGCACGCTCGGCTTCACCACGCTGCGCGACAACCCGACGCCCGCCGGCGGCCGCTGGATCGAGCTCACCCCAGGCGGCGGCAACGTGATCGTCACCCTCGAACCCGCAACCCGCGGCACGACACGCGGCGTCATCGGCATCCGGTTCACCACCCGCGACGCCAACGCCGCGCACGCCGCGCTCACAGCCGCCGGAGTCGACACCGACGACATCCTGCGCTGGCCCGGAGTCCCGGCGATGTTCGCCTTCCGCGATCCCGACGGCAACGCCTTCTCCATCACCGAGACCACCTGATCCCGCAACCCAATTGCCCCTTTCAGGCCAGCTTGGCCTGTCCCAGTGGCCCTGTCCGGCCCACCGTGCCGGACACGGGTGCAGCCGGCCATTCAGCGAGCGAACGCTTTTGCCATGAAGTCGCGCGGCCGGACACTACACGCGCAGAACAGGCCCTTAGCACTACAACGGCGTCCCGAGTCATGACAGCGTCCAAAATGCGCTGAATATCCGATTCACTCGCGGGCGGACAGCCCCCTGACCCCCGGCCCGCCGCGAGTGCCGTTACATATGCCGCGTATAGCGGCATAAGTAAAGGCACTCGCGGTTGTCAAGACGCGCGCGGCCGGCCCGCGACGTCCCCGCGGCCCCGGATGCCCCCCCAG
>JAICUO010000817.1 GCA_025935815.1 Streptosporangiaceae bacterium | reverse complement strand
CCTAGGCCGTCGTCACCGTGTGGGTGCCGGAGCCGACGCTGACCACCGCGACAGACGCCCCGGAGGCCGTCGTCGCCCTCGTCGTGGTCTGCGCGGTCCCGTCGAGGAGGACCTGCTGGCCGATGGAGACACCGGGCAGCGCCACCTGCGCCTGGGCGGTGGCCGGGATGGTCACGGTCAGCGTGAACCGCCCGCCGGCGGGGTGGGCGAAGGACACTTTCACCGGGCCACGCGCGGTCGGCATGGCCACCGAGCCGCTCGCCAGGTTCGCGACCTGCGGCTGGATGAGCAGGTGACCCCAGCCGGGCGTTGTGCCGGTGATGCCGAACAGGAACTCCGGTATGACGAAGTCCGGGCTGGTGGCCCAGGCGTGTGAGTAGCTGAGGTTGCCCTTGATCGCGGGATTCCAGGCCTCCATCGTCGAGCCCGCGCCCTGGGCCATCATGTAGCGGTAGCTGGTGTGCGTGCTGGCGGTCAGCATGTTCAGCGCGGCCTGGCCCTGCCCGCCGTCGTAGAGCGCTTCCAGGTAGTAGGCGGCGCAGTAGACGCTGCAGGCGCCGGAGGTGATGCCGTGGCTGGCGATGAACCTCGCCGCCGTCTGGCTGGCCACCGGGCCGGCCGCCCCCAGCGCGACGGTGTACACGCTGGATTGCAGCGCCTCGTGCGCGGTGCCGACCCCGTCGTAGAACGCGCCTGAGGCCGGGTCGTAGAGCAGGGAGCCGATCGCGGACCTGATCGCGGCGGCCCTCGCGGCGTAGCCGGAGGCGTCGGCGGTCTTGCCGAGCTGCGCGGCGATCTGCGCCATCGCGTGGTAGGCCGCGTACGCGAACGCGTTGACGACGGTGTTCTGCGGCCGGAACACGAAGCCGTCGCGCTCGTTCGGCGGCCAGTCGACCAGCGTGGTGGGGACGCCCGCCCTGATGGTGGACCGCGGGGACGCGATCCCGACTCCGGAGGCGTGCGGGACGTCCGGCGCGGGCTGGCCGGGCTGGCCGGGCTGCGCCATCGGCCGGATCAGCGCCGTGATGGGCTGCGATACCAGGCCGTCAGGCCCGACGGGCAGCAGCATCCGCTGCAGGCGCGAGTACATCCCGGCCAGCGCGGAGGGATCACCGGTCCGCTGCCAGGAATCCAGCGCCGCGACCGGCGCGAGCTGGCGGTACTCGGTGATCGACTGCGGGTCGCCGGCCATGTAGGCCAGCGCGATGAGCGCGGAGTACCGGGCCTCCGCGCTGTCGCCGCCGATCACGGCCTGCGACTGCTGGTGAATGTAGTTGTCGCCCTCGGTGTTCGTGGTCCGCTCGCGGGCCGGGTCAAGGTAGGCGTAGAGGTTGAGCGCCTCGACCGAGCTCTTGGTGAACGCCCACACCGCGTTGAGGACCGGGTTGCTGGACGTCATCGAGGACAGGCCCGGCTGGTCCGGGTAGACGAGCGCGGTGTCGGAAACCGTGTGCCCGGGGTCCTTCGTCATGTCCTGCGGCGAGCCGATGACCTCGACGTAGCGGAACACCCGGAACCCCCAGACCAGCAGGGACTGCGGGCCGCCGCGCAGCGTGTAGACGTCCTGGAACACGTTGCCGGTGCTCAGGTGGTACCTCACGCTGGCCGGGCCGGCCAGGACCTCACCGTAGCGGATGGTCACCTTCCGCCCGGCCGGGCCGGCCAGGTCCAGCCGCAGGCCCCCGACCTGGGTGGTGCCGAAGTCGATCAGGTAGTGGCCCGCCCCGATCCTCGTGACGCTCCGCGCGAAGTGCTGCGCCAGCTGCACGTTCGCGGTGGGCAGCGGGGTCAGCCCGCCGATCTGCGCCTTGATGACGGGCGCGGGCCAGCCCGCGGGGTTGAAGGAGGGAGTGTCAAAGCCCCACGGGTACCTGGCCGCGTTCAGGTCTTCCACCGGCGCGGAGTAATAGGCGGTGCCGACGCTGCCGGCCGGCGGGTACACCGACCCGCCGTCCATGGCCCGCCAGCCCGGGCCGGTGCCCCAGGTCGCCCGCGACCCGTCGGCGTACTGGATCACGACCTCGAGCACGAACTGCTGGTCCAGCTGAGTGTGGGCCAGCGCGCCGAACGCCGCCGTAGAGCCCGGGGACAGGAGGGAAGTAACGTCCCAGGAGTTGTACTCCGTGGTGGTGGACTGGTCCGGCGACGGCGTCGGGCCAACGCCGAGGACCTTGCCGTTGAGCGACAGCCGGTACACCCACTGGTGCGCGGGCGCCGTCGACGCGCCCGACGCGTACACGGTGGCGGCCAGCACCGGCTTTCTGGCCACCGTGATCGCGCCGCGCAGGAACGCCCAGCCACTGTTCTTCCCGCCAGCCGGCGCCGACCAGATCGCCCGCGCCGACCAGGAGGACAGCGCCGTCCCGAACTGCGCGGGGATGGCCCACGCGCCGGCCTGCCCCTCGGCGTCGAAGGTGCGGACCGTCCACCAGTAACGGCTCGCCGCGGCCAGGCCCGGCCCGTGGTAGGACCCGTAGGGCGCGCTCGCCGCAACCATGCCGGAATCCCAGTGGGCGCTGCCGGACATCGCGGCCGCCGGGCTGCCGGCGACCCGGATCTCATAGGCGCCCTGCTGCTCGCCGGGGCGGGAATCGCGGGTCACCCACGAGAAGTTCACGCCCGACGGCGGGACGGCCATGGGGCTGGTCACCAGGTTGACCTGGAGCCCGCCGGGCGCGTCGGGTACCGCCGGGCCGCCTACCGCGGCGCTGGGGACGGTGACCGCGACGGCGGCCAGCGCGATCAGCACGGCGCCCGCGATGGCCCACCGCCGCCGCGCCCCCGCGAGCAGCCCCGGACGGAAGCGCGGCAACTGCCGCGCGCGAGGAATTTCTGGCGCCATGACCACGCCATAATGGTAAGCACTAATTACCACGCTGCCCAGGCTCATCGGCATTCCCGTGGCAACAATTTCCGCGATTAACCATTCTCGGCACCTTTAACGCACAATACGTTGCACCATTAACAGTCACGTTCAGGTAACTATCGCCGAACGGCTGGTGACTGGCGGCGCGCCCGCGAGCTTGGACCACCCCGGCCCGGGCGTCCTAGTATTCATCGTGATCACTATCCACCAGCGCAACACGGCCCTGCTGGTTGCCGGGTGCCTGTGCATGGACATGCTCGACGGCACGATCGTCACGACGGCGGCACCGCAGATCGGCCGGTCGCTGCACGCGGCGCCGGCCTCGGTGGGCCTGGTG
>JAICUO010000645.1 GCA_025935815.1 Streptosporangiaceae bacterium | reverse complement strand
GGCGGCCAGCTCGTGGGGTATCCACGGGCGGAACCACCCGGGTGCCCAGGCCCGGGAGGCCTCGAAGTTGGCGGAGAACCAGCCGCCCAGCTCGGGCAACGCCCGGTCGCACGCGATTGCCAGGGGTGCCGTAGGTGGCCTCCTGCCGTTCTCGACCCGTGACAGCTGCCCGTTGTCGTAGCCAGTCTTCAGGGCCAGGTCTTTCAGCGTCCAGCCCCGCGACAGGCGTTCTTGCCTGAGCCGCGGGCCAAATGTCAGGTTTGCCGGATTGCCGCTGCTGCCAGGTTTGCCATCAGTTGGATCGTCATTGCCGCCCACTTTCAGATCATGACACATTCCGCTGCTATCGGGGCACTCTTGGCCTATGGCAACCCGACAGGCAACGACGGGAAGTGAGCAGATGAGTAAAGAACCCGAGCCGGAGCCGCGCGAGCCCGGCGGCCGGAACACGCGCAAGCCCGACGAGATGCCCAGTGAGGAACTCGCAGCGGCCTACGGGCACGCCGCCCGGCTGCGGGCACACGAGGTCGACTACCAGCTTGACCTGTGGCTCGGCAACTGGATGAAGGACGTGCGGAATTTGCTGGCCAAACGGGGGCACCTGGAGCGCATCCGCGAGTTCCTGCCGTTCTACTTCGACCCCTCGCGCAAGCAAGCCATCTTCGGCCCTGGCGGGCATCTCGTCAGCCAGGCAGCCATCGAGCGGGCCATCGCGCCGGCCAAGCCGGTCCGCGCCATCGCGGCGGGCTGAGCGATGGCGATCCTGGTGGAGACCATTCCCATCACAGAGAGGCTAAGGCGCGCATCGCCGAGCTCGCCGATCGCGTCGCGCGTGAGCACGACCACTTCACGATCACTCGTAACGGCCGGGCTGACGTCATGCTGATCTCCGTGGCGGAGTACGAGTCCATGCAGGAGACGCTGGACATCCTCAGCGACCAGGAGGCCCTCGCTGATCTGCGGCAATCGCGCGAGGACTTCGCCGCGGGCGACACCTACAGCGTCGAGCAAGTCCGCGCGGAGCTGGCAAGGCGCCGACGGTGACCGATAGCCACGCGGAAGACAGCGAGCCGTACTCGGTGGCGCTGTCCGGGCAGGCGCGCCGCAATATCCCACGAGAACCTGCCGCTAGAGGTCGCGATGGCCGCCATGGAGACCATCGAGGGATCAATCGCGGACAACCCGTACCGGGCCGGGAAGCCCCTCGACGAGCCGTTCGACGGGCTCTACTCGGCGCGGCGGGGCACCTACCGCATCATCTACCGGATCGATGAGGCCAAGCGGCATGTTGAGATCCCTTCCATCCGCCACCGACGAGACGCCTACCGCGCGTGAAACCCGGCCAGGCCCGCTGCCCGGCTGCGGGCAGCTCGCGGCACACGGCGGATGCCACTTGCGCTGGCATAAGGCCCGGTTGCTCCCGGCTAAGGTGGTTGCCGTATCACTTTCCGACTCCTTGGGAGGCTGAAATTCCGTGGTTATTTCCTGGCAGCGCGAGTTCCGCACCTGGCACTATACCGTGAGCTACTCCCAGCTATTGCTTAGAAGCCTAAATGCCGAGGCGCAGCCAAGGCGGATCGATCTCCTGTTCAGTAATGTCGAGTACATGAGGATCGATGCTGAGTATGATCAGCTTGCGATCGAGGAGATTAGCTCGTCGGATCCGAGATTGGGAGAGTCTGCAATCCAGCCAAAATATGGAAAGATTTTCTTGGTCAACGGCGGACCTCATCTGGTCATCGCTACCCATTGCCAATGGCACGAAGATGACGGGGGCGCGCATTCCGCCTCTCAATTCGGACCCCTCCGCGGGATCGAGTAGCCCCCGAGTTTCAATTTGCGCCGAAGGCTATTTAACCTGCGCTGATGATAGTGTGCGTTTCCGGCACTATGGCACAATGCCGTACCTTATCTTCCCCAACCTTCCCAGAAGCCCCGTCGCCGCCACAATCACAAGCGTCGCACCGCGATCCGCCCGGCGCGGTACGGGGAGATTGCGGCCTCCGTTGCCTCTGGGACTGGAGCGACACCGGAGGTAAGCGGCATTGGACTATGGCACCGGAAATGACACACATCATGAGTGGGGGTCGCTTGAGTGTGAGCCGGCGCGGCGGGGCACCTACCGAATCATCTACCGGATCGATGAGGCCAAGCGGCATGTTGAGACTTCCAGCATTGAGGGCATGAGCGGAGCCTGAGCGATGCCGATGAGGCGTGGGGTCCCGGAGCTCACTCCCGATGGACCCGGCCCCTCGTCTGGTTCAACTCCGACTGACCAGGACCGGGCTGGGAGTTCATCGCGACACGCGGCGGATGTGCCGGGTATGGGCGGATGTCCCTAGGACACTGGACAGCATGCGCGCGCACCCGCTGACAGGTCCCGACATCGCCGACGCGGCGGCTGCCGAGGCCGCCGCCGAAGCACTGGGAACGGACGGCCAGCCGGGCGCGCCGGCCGCCGGCCAAGCCGCATCGGAGGCCAGCGCGGTATCCGGATTCGGGAGGCAGGTGCGGGCCGGGCGGGAGCTCCTCGCCCGGCCGCTGACGCCTTATTACCTACTGCTCGGCATCATGGCGTTGCTGCTGCTGCTCGGCCTGGTGATGGTGCTGTCGACGGGGTCGATCCGCAACCTCGCCAACGGCCAGTCGCCCTACTCGGACTTCTTCAAGCAGCTGACCGGCGTGGTCGTCGGCATCCCGCGGGCCTGGCTGGCCGCCCGGTCCTCACCGCGGCTGTTCCGGGCGGCGGCCTACCCGCTGGTGGCCATCGCCGCCATCGGGCTGGCCCTGACGCTCATCAGCGGGGTGGGCCAGACGCAGAACGGGGCGACCCGGTGGATTGACATCGGGCCGATCACGTTCCAGCCGTCCGAGGTCGCCAAGCTGGCCCTCGTGATCTGGGGAGCGGACCTGCTGGCCCGCAAGGAGAAGCTCGGGCTGCTGGCCGACTGGCGGCACATGCTGGTCCCGCTGATGCCGGGGGCCGGGCTGCTGGCCATGCTGGTGATGGCCGGCGACGACCTGGGCACCACGTTCGTGCTGGTGCTGATCTTCCTCACGCTGCTGTGGGTGGCCGGCGCGCCCGGGCGGGTGTTCGTCTTGATGCTCATCTTGATGGGCCTGGTGCTGGTGCTGCTCGCGGTGACCTCCCCGTACCGGGTGGAGCGCCTGACCAGCTTCCTGAACGACAACACCACCACCGTGACCCCCCAGAACTATCAGGCCGTGCACGGGCGGATCGCGCTCGGCTCCGGGGGCCTGTTCGGGGTTGGCCTGGGGGCCAGCGGCGCGAAGTGGGGGTACGTGCCCGAGGACTGGAGCGACTTCATCTTCGCCATCATCGGCGAGGAGCTCGGGCTGGTCGGCACGCTGTGCGTCACCGCGCTGTACGGGGCGCTCGCCTACGCCGGGCTGCGGGTCGCCCGGCGGGCCGAGGACACCTTCACCCGCCTGGCCGCCTCCGCGATCACCGCCTGGATCGTGTTGCAGGCGGTCGTGAACATGGGCGCGGTGATCGGCGTGCTGCCGATCACCGGCGTTCCGCTGCCACTTGTGTCCGAAGGACTTTCGTCCGTCCTCGTGACGATGGTCGCGCTCGGTATGCTCATGTCATTCGCCCGGCGTGAGCCTGGCGCCAGGGAAGCCCTGGCCGCACGCGGCCCTGGCCTGGCCGCGCACGTTCGAAGCTGGCTGGGCCCTGGAAGGCGGCGCTGACGTGGCCTGCCGGGCGGATGGGCGGCAGTGCGGGCGACGGCAAGGCTAGCGACGGCAAGGCTGGCGGCCGCCGGGCGAGCGGCAGGGCTACGAGCGAGGAGCATGGTGGGATGAGGGTCGTACTAGCCGGCGGGGGGTCGGCCGGGCACATTGAGCCGGCGCTCGCGCTCGCGGACGCGCTGCGGCAGGCGGATAAGTCCATCTCGGTGACGTGCCTGGGTACCGAGCGCGGCCTGGAGACCCGGCTGGTCCCGTTGCGCGGGTACGAGCTGGAGCTCATGCCCGCCGTGCCGTTGCCGCGATCGCTGTCGCCCAAGTACCTGACCGTGCCCGGGCGGCTGGCGGGGGCGATTCACGCCGTCGGCAAGGTGCTGGACAACACCGGCGCGGACGTGCTGGTCGGGTTCGGCGGGTACGTGTCGGCGCCGGCTTACCTGGCCGCCAGGCGGCATAACGTGCCGATCGTGGTGCACGAGGCGAACCCGCGCCCGGGGATCGCCAACCGGCTCGGCGCGATGATGACCACGCACGTCTTCACCGGCCACCCCGACGCGCGGCTGCGCCACGCGCGCTACATCGGGCTGCCGATCCGGCGGCAGATCGCCGAGCTTGACCGGCTCGCGCTCGGCGACACCGCCCGCGGGCACTTCGGCCTGCGCACTGACAT
>JAICUO010000001.1 GCA_025935815.1 Streptosporangiaceae bacterium | reverse complement strand
CGGAGGCGTGACCTGGAGCGGCTACCGGGGCGCACCGGGCAGCCGGTGAAGACGGGACACCGGAGGTAAGCGGCATTGTGCTATGACACCGATGACTCACCATCATGCTCGGAAGCGGCAGGTGGGGCTGCGGCCTCCCGGGGTCCCGAAAACGAGGTGCCCGGCCGGGTAGGGCCGGCCCGCCCGCCGGCGACTTTCCGGAGCTCGCGGGGTCACGAGGTTCTCCCGCGCGGACCTGCCCGTCGCGGGCTACCGGCAGGCGGGGCGGGGAAACGACGCGATGAGCTTGGCGCGGAGCTTATCGGCGCCGGGATGCTGGATCTCGTCATAGATGCCCAGCGCCTGCTGCCAGGCCTGGCGGGCCTGCGGCAGCTCGCCAGCGGCGTGGCGGGCATCGCCGACGTGGGTGAGGATTTCCGCTTCAGAGTTGCGGTCGCCGTTTTCCCGGCTGAGGCTGAGCGCGCACTCGAAATGGGCGGCGGCCTGGGCGAAGTCGCCGAGATGAAGCTCGATGTACCCGAGGGTGTCCCAGACCTGGCATTCGAAGTCGCAGCCGCCGAGCGTGGCGATGAGGGCCAGCGACTGCTGGCAGAGGCGACGGCCTCGATGGTAGTCGCCCAGGAGAGCGTGGCCCCAGGCGAGGCTGTTGAGCACCCGGGCTTGCCCGGCCGGATGGCCGATGGCCTGGTAAATGCGAAGCGCCTGCTCGCCATGGCCGAGAGCGTCGGCGTACCTGCCCTGGGCCTCGGCTAGCCTCGACAAGCCTAGCTGCGCCCAGGCCTCGCCCGTCCGGTCATCGAGGCGCTGATACTGCGACAGGCAACGCTCCAGGTGAGCGCGGGCCTGATCATGGTCAGCCGCGTCGATGCAGGCGCTTCCGAGGGCGCGGAGGGACACGGCCTGCCCGAGCGCATCGTCAAGGCGGGCAGCGGCTGCCACGGCAATTCCCAAGAGGGCGACCCGCTCATGGACGTAGCCGCGGCGGTGGAGGTACCCCGTCATCGCCCAGGGGAGCTGCCAGGCGTGGCTGTCCGCCCCAACGTTGGTGGCAAGGCCGGTGACGGCCAGCAGGACCTGGTGCTCGGCCTCGAACCAGGCCAGGGCCTGCCCGCGATCACTGGGCTGCTCGGGGGCGGCGCCCGCTCTGGCCGGGGCGAGTGCGATCCGCTCCCTCGATTGCTCGAGCAGGAGGGCGCCGCGCGCCGCGGTGTGCAGGTAGTAGTCGAGGATCCGGCCGATCGCGGCGTCGCGGTCGGCCGGGCTATCGCGGTCCTGGGCCTGGCGGGCGGCGTAGGCGCGCAGCAGGTCGTGGAAGGCGTACCGGCCGGCCGCGTGCTCGGTTAGCAGGCAGTCGCGGGCGAGGTCAAGCAGCAGGCGGCTGGCTTGCGGCTCGTCGACCGCGGCCAGGCTGGCCGCGGCGTGCATGCTGATGTCCGGGCCGGGGTGCAGGCTCAGCAATCGGAACATGCGTGCCGCGTCGTCGCCGAGCTGCCGGTAGGACCAGGAGAACACGGCCGCGACGCTGACGGCTGGGTCGCGGGCATCCAGGACGTCCAGGCGGTGAGCGGTGTCGCGCAATTCGTCGGCCAAAGCGGGGAGCGAGATGCCGGGACGGGCGGCGGCCCGGGCGGCGGCGACCGCCAGGGCCAACGGCAGGTGCGCGCACAAGCGTGCGATCTCATGGATCGCGGCGGGCTCAGCGGTGGCCCGGCTCGCGCCAATGCGGACGGTGAGCAGTCGCACCGCTTCGTTATGGGGAAGGATGTCCAGTCGCAGCAGCTCGGTGCCGTCGGTGACGGCCAGCCCGGCGAGCTGGTTGCGACTGGTGATGATGACCATGCTGGCCGGGCTGGCCGGCAACAGCGGCCGGACCTGGCCCTCGTCGTGGGCATTGTCCAGCACGATCAGCATCCGTCGCTCCGCTAGCAGGCTGCGGTACAGGGCCGCCTGGGTGTCCTGCCCGGCCGGGATGCGCTCAGGTGGCACGCCGAGCGCGTCGAGGAACCCGTGCAGGGCTTCAGCGGGCGTGGCGGGGGCGCCGGAGGAGGCGAAGCCGCGCAGGTTCACATACAGTTGCCCGTCGGGGAAGTGCCTGGCGGCCAGGTGCGCCCAGTGGATCGCCAGCGCGGTCTTGCCTACTCCGGCCATGCCGCCGATGGCGGCGACCACCCCGGTGCCGCGGCCGCCCGGTCCCCTCGGCGGGTTCAGCAGGCCAGTCAGGAAGCTCAGCTCGGCCGCGCGGCCGGTGAAGTCTCGCACACCGAGACGGAGCTGCCGGGGCACTGGCGCGCCAGGCCCGGCCCCGGGGGAGGACTGACCGGCGGGGAAGGGGGCGGCTGCCTCCGCCTCGCCGGCGGCGTCGGCCAGCCGGCGATGGGCGTCGGCCGTGAACTCATCCCTGGCTTGTCCGTGCAACTCGAGGGCATCCGCCAGGCGGCGCACCGTGTCCGGATGCGGCGAGCGCACGCGGCCTCGCTCCAGGCCCCCGACCGTGCGGACCGACAGTCCCGATCGCGCGGCCAGCTCCTTCTGGGACAGGCCGGTCAATTGCCTGCAGCCAGCCAGGCGGATAGCGAACATCCCGCCGTCTTCAGCCATGCAGCACTCCCCGTAGTCGGTGGCAGCCTCCCCGGCGGCTAGCCCCAACGGCCCCAGCGCTAGCGGCCAGAGACGTGCCAAGTCTACCTAGTTACGCTGTTTTGCACCGTCGCGTTGCAGCGTGATCGACGCTGGGATCCTCGCGAGAACGATCGTGATGTCGTCTTCGCGGCTGTCCCCGGGCGAGCTGGCGAGCTCCGCGCAGGTGGCGTCCAGGTCCCGGCGCGGCCGGGCCAGGGCGGACCGCAGCGCGAGGATGCCCTGATCGAAGGGGCAGGTCCGGGTTTCCACCAGGCCGTCGGTGTACAAGGCGAGGATGGTCCCCGGCCGGAGCTTGGTGCGAGCCTGGCCGTAGCTGGCCGTGGTCACGCCGAGGGACTGGCCGCCCGGCATGCCGAGGACCCGGGTGGTGCCGTCGGGCATGGCCAAAACGGGCGGGAGGTGGCCGGCGGCCGCGATGACGCATGACTGGCGGGCAGGGTCGATGACGGCGTACGCGCAGGTGACGATCGTGTCCTGCGGCAGCGCGAGGGCGGTCCGGTTGAGCTGCCGCATGACTTCCGACGGTGGCAGCTCCAGGCCCGCCAGCGCGTAGGCGGCCGCGCTGAGCCGGGTCATGACGGTGGCGGCCACTGGGCCGTGGCCCATCACGTCGCCGACGATCAGGCCGGTCCTTTCCCCTGGCAGCGGGATGATGTCGTACCAGTCGCCGCCGGCGTCGCAGCCCGTGGCCGGCAGGCATCGCCCGGCGATCTCAAGCCGGCCCGCAGGTGCCCGGGTGACGGCCGGCTGGGGCGGCCGCAATGCCTCGGCCACCGACCGGTGCCGCATCAGCGCCAGGGAGTCGGCGACGGCCGCGGCCGCGCGCCCGGCCAGGTCGGCGGCGGACTGCAGGTCGGCCCCGTGGAACGGCGGCGCGCCGGGGGCGCGGGCGAGGACCAGGATGCCGACCGCGGTGCCCCGGGTCACCATCGGCGCGGCCAGGAACGAGGTGTAGCGGCCCAGCGTCGTCCTGGCTTCCGCGGATATCCACTGCAGGACCCGGCTGCCCGGCTGGTCGAAGATCACCGGGGCGCCGTCACGCAGGCAGCGCACGGTGGGGGAGTCGGCGGCGAGCGCCACCACCTCACCGGACGGGAAGGCCGCCCACAGGGCCGGCACGTCGGCGGACGCGTGCCGGGTGGCCAGCCTGCGCACCACCAGCCCGCGCTGTCCGGCGCCGACTGCCTGCCGGTCAGCGTTGCCCTCGCTGAGCAGCTGCTCAAGGACGTATATCCCGGCGGCGTCGGCGAAACCGGGAACCAGGGCATCGAGGACCTGTGCTGCCATGCGGGCCGGGTCAGCGGTGGCATCCGGGGGACGCAGCCGCGGGGGCAGCGGGGATCGCGCGGGGTCACCGCGGGCGGCTGCCATATCCGGTTCGGTACTCACCTGGTAGCCGGCTCCGATCACGCCGCCTGAGACCTGGCGGCTCACAGGGGAAGCGGAAGGCTGGGCGAAATAACTGTACGGCACCCGCCGGCGGCGGTCCACCGTGCCCGAGCTGGGCTAGGCTGACAGCAGCTGTGCCGGCATGGCGACTGGGACGGGAAGCGCGATGACAATGCAGCCGGGCTGGGTACCGCCAGGCATCGACATAGGCAAGGCCAACGTCGCCCGGGTCTACGACTGGTGGCTGGGCGGGGACCACAACTTCCGCGCCGACCAGGACGCCGCCCGCGCGATGATCGCGCTCGAGCCGAACGCCAGGGCCATCGCCCGCGCGAACCGCGCCTTCCTCGGCCGGGCCGTGCGGTTCCTGGCCGCCGAGGCCGGCATCCGCCAGTTCCTCGACATCGGCTCCGGCATCCCCACCCAGGACAACGTCCACCAGGTTGCCCAGGTCGCCGCACCCGGCAGCCGCGTGGTCTACGTCGACGCGGATGACGTCGCCGTCGCCCATAGCAAGCTGATCCTGGACGGCAGCGCCGCCGCCGCCGTCATCCAGGCTGACCTGCGCGACCCGGCCCGCATCCTGGCCGATCCCGAGACCCAGCTGCTGCTCGACTTCACCGAGCCCATCGCCTTGCTCCTGGTGGCGGTCCTGCACTTCCTCGCCGACGCCGACCAGCCCGAGCAGATCGTCGCCACCTTGCGCGACGCGCTGCCCGCCGGCAGCTACCTCGTCGTCTCCCACGCCTGCAGTGACCCTCGGCCCGACCTCCTGTCCGCGTTGGAAACCGTGTACAAGAACAAGGTGTCCGCCCGGGGCCGCGCCCGGACCAGCGCGGAGATCACCCGCTTCTTCGACGGGTTCACGCTCATCGACCCCGGCCTGGTCTGGGCACCCCAGTGGCGCCCCGGCCAGCCGGACGACGTCCCCGAGCACCCGGAGCAGTACTGGTTCCTCGTCGGCGTCGGCCAGCTTCCACCACGTAGCCAGCACTAGCGCTGCACCAGCGCCTGGGTGATCAGGTGCAGGCGGCGCCGTTGACGGAGAAGCTCGTCGGGCTGGCGTCGTTGCTGGTGAACGTGCCCTGGAAGCCGTCGGTGGTGCTGGCTCCCGCCGCGATGGTGGCGTTGTAGCTGGCGTTGGTGAAGGTGGCGTTCTCGCCGTTCATGGAGAAGCCGCCGTTGAAGTTGGCGGTGACCTTCTGGTCGCCGGGGAACGTGAAGGTCACCGACCAGCCGTTGATCGCGGACGTGCCGGTGTTCTGGATGACCACCTGGGCGGTGAAGTTACCGGGCCACTCGCTGTTCCTGGTGTAGGTGACGTGGCAGGTGCCGGTGGTCGTCCCGCCGCTGATCGTCCAGGTGAAGCTGGCCGCTCCGGAGGCGCTGGTGCCGTCCGTCGCGGTGACGGTGACGTTGGAGTTCCCGGCGGTGGTGGGGGTTCCCGAGATCAGGCCGGCGGAGCTGATGGCCAGCCCGGCCGGCAGGCCGGTGGCGGAGTAGGTGAGGGTCTGCCCGGCTGCGGAGTCGCTGGCCTGGACCTGCAGGCTGGCGGCGGTGCCGACGGTCCCGGCCTGCGCGCCCGGGTTGGTCACGGTCACCGTGTTTGAGCTGCTGGACAGGGTGGGGGTGGTCCAGGTCCGCCACTGCGACAGGTTGCCTTGCTTCAGCGACGAGATCCGGAACACCGCGGGCGGAGTCCCCGTGTTCTCCAGGAAGAACTTGATGCTCGCGGCCATGGGGGCCTGCCATTCGGGGCGGGTGGCGCAGTGGGTGCCGTTCGCGACGTCGGAGATGTAGGAGATGTTGTTCCCCGCGCCGAGCGCCTTGTAGACCTCCGCCCCGCCTAGGGCGGCGACGCTCCCGGACCGGGCGCCCAGCCAGTCGATGTGCGGGTTCTCCATGATGAACAGCCCGCGCGGGGCGACCATGCCGACCATCTCGTGCGTGTCCACCGGCAGCGTGTTCGGGTTGCCGTTGAACTGGCTGAAGGCGTCGCCCACCCACGGCTGCTCGCCGAAGGCGTTGCTCAGCGGCTGGGAGCCGCTTTCCCCGGGAATCCCGCGGTAGATCGGGACGCCGTCGGTGCCCGACTCAACCGGCATGGTCAGCGGGATGCGCTGGTCGAACACGCCGGCCACGAAGGCGCCCTTGCCGAACCGGGAGCAGCCGCTTACGGCGGTGTCGTCCGCCTTCAGGATGTTGCCGCCCGACTGCTCGATGACGTCGATGATCCGGCTAACGCCCCAGGCCCAGGCCATTAGCAGCCCGGTGTTGTCCGAGGGCCCGTAGAGGGTGTAGAACGCGCCCGTGTCCTGGTCCCGCGCCGTGCCCTCGGCGCCGACGTTGTAGGGGTTGTAGTTGATGACGGCGGCACCCGAGTTCAAGATGGTGGACGTGTCCACGCCGCTGCCGCCGTAGACGATGACGGCCGGGAAAGGCCCGGAACCAGTGCTCGGCAGCTGCACTCCCGCCGACCAGCTGGCGCTCTTGCCATTGTTGGAAACGTTGACCGTGATATTGGTAGATGAGACCGTCCCGGTGACACTCGCGGGCTTCGCTGGCTTCGTTCCGTAAATGTACTTCTGCGCTAGCTGCAGGATCTCCTCGCGCCGGCACGTCCAGTCGGCCACACTGGAAATACGCGTTCCGTTCAGCCTCGTGAACGGGTCGGGAAGCGTCGAATTGGCGGTCAGAGAGCCCGGCAGGGAGACCGGGCAGCCCGCCCCGCTGTCTTCGACGCCACCAGCCGCCACCGCGGCCGTGGACGTTACCGTCACCGCTCCGGTGACCGCGAGCGCGAATAGCGCCAGCATGACAACCATCGAACGGATCGCGGACCGGCCCGAGTTGATCATGACCAGGACCCTCCTTCTGGGAGTAGACGCAAGTTCCGGCATCGATAAATGAAATGCGCGGATTTCCAGCGGAATAGCGAATCACGCCGACGGTAATCTGGCCGGCGCTAGCTGCGCCCTGCGGTTGACGACAGCATGGGTTGGCCCCGGCGGACCGTCAACGGTTTCGGAAATATTTCGAGAGTATCGGCCGGATCAAGGGCCACCGCCGGTGAAAATTTCAGAATCCGTTAAGCTATCGGTGACCGGCCTGGGGCCAGCTGGAGGCGGTATGGTGCGCGACTTCATTGCCGGAGTTCGGTACTTCGGGCAGGGATTGGGGATGTTGTTCAGCCGGCCGAGGCTGTTGCTGACCGGCATGCTGCCGGCCGTGCTGACCACGGCGCTGCTGGCGGGCGGGGCCATCGCGCTGCTCGCTAACATCGGCGACCTCGCCGCGCTGATCACGCCATTCGCGGACCACTGGTCAGGCGGCTGGCGGGAGGCTACGCGGTTCGCCGCGGGCCTCACCCTGGTCGGCAGCGCGGTGCTGCTCGGGCTGGTCGGGTTCACCACCCTGACGCTGATCGTCGGCGGCCCGTTCTATGAGCACATCGCCGAGCGGATCGAAGATGACCTGGGCGCCGCCGAGGGGCACATTGACCTGTCATGGTGGAAACTGCTGCTGCTGGGCGTCCGCGACGGCATCCTGTTGCTGCTGCGCTCGCTGGTATTCACCACCCTGCTGTTCCTGGCCGGCTTCCTCCCGGTCGTCGGGCAGACCGTGGTCCCCGTCCTGCTGGTGCTGGTGACCGCGTGGTTCATCGCGCTGGAGGTCGTCGCGGTCCCCTTCTACCGGCGCGGCATCGACCTTCGCGGCCGGACCGCGATGCTGCGCCGCCGCCGCATGCTCGTGGTCGGCCTCGGCCTCCCGGCCGCCCTGCTCTGCATGATCCCGCTGATGGCGATCGTGGTGATGCCGGCCGCCTTCGCCGGCGGCGTCCTGGTCGCCCTGGACACCCTCGGCCTGGCGCAACCCGGCCAGCAGCGCCGGGCCGCCCTTACTCCTGACAAAGGTTGACGCACCGGGTCCCGGTCTGGAGGCTGGAATGACGGCCGGCGTTCGCTGGCTCATCGGCCCGGCCGGCCCCCAGGGGACCGGCCGCCCGCCCAGGGGCCTGACCGGCAACGACGGACGCCGGAACAACGGTGGCCCGCGCGCGGTTGCATGCTTCGCGAGCCAGTCCGCAGCCAGCGGGCGGCAGCATCGGCGAAGGAGCTGACATGGCGGACACCTTCCGCAAGGACCCCGAGGCCATCTCCCGGCTGACGCCGGAGCAGTACCGGATCACCCAGCAGTGCGGTACCGAGCCCGCGTTCCGCAACCAGTACTGGGACAACAAGGAGCCCGGCATCTACGTCGACGTCGTGTCCGGTGAGCCCTTGTTCGCGTCGGTCAGCAAGTACGACAGCCACTCCGGCTGGCCGAGCTTCACGGTGCCGATCGAGCCGGGCAACGTTGTCGAGCGCACGGACGCCACCCACGGGATGGTCAGGACCGAGGTCCGCTCGGCCCACGGCGACAGTCACCTAGGGCACGTGTTCCCGGACGGGCCCCCGCAGGAGGGCGGCCTGCGCTACTGCATCAACTCCGCTGCCTTGCGGTTCATCCCGCTCGATGACCTGGAGCGCGAGGGGTACGGCGGCTACCGCGCGCTGTTCGAGCCCGCGCATGACACTGGGAGTGCATCATGACAACCGAGAAGGCCATCCTCGCCGGCGGCTGCTTCTGGGGCGTGCAGGATCTCGTCCGCAAGCTTCCCGGCGTCCTGGCGACCAGGGTCGGTTACACCGGTGGTGACGTGGCGAACGCGACCTACCGCAACCACCACGGCCACGCCGAGGCGATCGAGATCGTCTTCGACCCGGACAAGATCTCCTACCGGGACCTGCTGGAGTTCTTCTTCCAGGTCCACGACCCGACCACGCTGAACCGGCAGGGAAACGACATCGGGACCAGCTACCGGTCGGCCATCTTCTACCGCAGCGACGAGCAGAAGCGGACCGCCGAGGACACGATCGCCGACGTCGACGCCTCCGGCCTGTGGCCGGGCAAGGTGGTTACCGAGGTCACCCCGGCCGGGCCATTCTGGGAGGCCGAGCCCGAGCACCAGGATTACCTGGAGCGCTACCCCGACGGCTACACGTGCCACTTCGTCCGCCCCGGCTGGAAGCTCCCGCGCCGAGCGGACCAGGTCTCATCCTGAGAGCCTGACCCCGCGCCGGAGCCGGCCGCAGCGCCACTTCAACGCGGTGTCAGCACCGCTTCAGCACTACCGCAGATCGTGTAAGGGCGGCCCCATCTCGGGGCCGCCCTTCACGTAGCGGCAAGGAGCAGGAGTGACCGCTGAATACGGGGAAGCGGCCCACCAGGCCTGGCCGGGCCGGCGTCAGCCCGGCGCGGCGCGAAAGGGCAGGGTAACGTCGCTGCGGCGGCGGCGGCGAGCTTTGCGGATGGCGCGTGACGGGGAAGCCCGCGCCAGCCTGACCGGCCAGCCGTCGATGTTGCGCGACGGATCCCTGGTGCTGATACGGCAGGTGCGCGGCACCGACGTCGCACTGCTGGCCGACTGCTTTGACCGGCTGAGCGAGCAGTCCCGCCGGTCGCGGTTCCTGGGTAACAAGGCCCGGCTGAGCAGCGCCGAGCTGCGCTTCTTGACCCGTGTCGATCACCACGACCACGAGGCGCTCGCGGCGCTGGATCGCCGGGGACGCGGGGCCGGCGTCGCCCGCTACGTCCGCGACCATGAAGATCGCGGCGCCGCGGAGATCGCCGTCACCATCGTCGATGAATGGCAGGGCCGTGGCCTGGGCAGCAAGCTGCTCGAACTGCTGTCAGATCGCGCTCGCGCCGCGGGAATCGTGCGCTTCACCGCCACGGTCGCGCTCGGCAACCTCGCCTCGGAGCGGCTGATCCGCACCGCGGGCGGCGTCCTGGCCGGCCAGGCGCCCGGCTCCCGCGAATACGAGATCTCACTAGTGCCCTGGCAGGAGCCGTTCCTGGTCGAGTGGCTGGGCGAGCTTGACGCGGGCCTCGCGCCCGCGCGGCCAGATCCTCGCGACTGACGACGGTGCGCGCTGACAACGGTGCAGCTTTTCCTGGTCCTGAACGCTTTGGAGGTGAATCGGCAATCTCAGGGTGGAGCGCGCAGTAGCGGAAGGAGGGTCATGACGTCAGACGCGGAACTGATCGGCAGGTCGCTGGCCGGTGACGGGGAAGCCTTCATGGAGGTGATCAGCCGCCATGAGGGCGCGGTCGGGGCGTACCTGGCGCGGCGAGCGGGGCGTGCGGCGGCCGAGGACCTGCTCGGCGATGTGTGGATGGCGGCCTTCGAGTCTCGTAGGACCTATGACTTTTGGCTGAGCCGCACCGGTAGCGCGCAGCGGGCGGCCTGGGACAAGGAAATCGCCAAGGAGTGGCCCACGCTGAAGGCGAAGGGGATGAAGACCCCGCCGAAGCTGCCCGCCGGCCAGGCCCTGCAGAACATCATCAACAACCGCGTCTGGAGCAACAGCGTTGAGGCACTGTCCGCCGGGGGCGGCAACCCCCAGGTCCGGGCGGGCGTGCTGCGCCTGCTGTCCACCATTCCCCAGGTCGCCGTGGCGAAGTCGACGACCGGCGGCCAGGCCACGCTGACCCTCAAGGCGGGATCAGCCCTGTTCGGCGGCAGCGGGGGAGAGGTGCTGACGATCAGCGCCAAGACCGGGATGCCGATCAAGGACACGGAGCCGGCCCAGGGGAACGTGCCGTCGTCCGTGGCGGCCTACAAGGTCACCCGGGTGACGCTGGCCGCCATCGCGTCCGGCAAGTTCTGACCCACCCGGCACTGAGCCGGACCTGACCGTGCGGGCCGCCCTTACCTGGGCGGCCCGCACGGTCGTCGTTGCCGGGTGCCTTCGCGGCGATGGCCGGGGCCGGGTACGTGATCGAGCAACGGACAGCGGCCACGCCCACGGCATCACCTAACGAGACTCTGCGCCCCGTGCCTTTCATGATCGCCGTAACGCCGACCGTGCGGATACCGCCGTGCGGATACCGTAATTCGACGGTACCGCCGCCGCGTCCCCGCCGCTTACCGTGTGCTCACCCAGCGACGAAGACTTTCAGAAGGGTGGAGGCATCATGAAGGTTGCGCGGCGATCGCGGTGGCTGGCCGGCCACACCGTCCCGTTCCTCGTGGGGCGGTAACCGCCCGGCGCGTGCCCTGGCCAGGCTCGCCACCGTCGTGATGGCGAGCACCGCCCCGATGACGGCCAGCGACAGCGCGGTGCTGATCTCGGGGACCGCCGCGCTGAGCCCGTGCGCCCAGTGCAAGATGAGCTTCACCCCGATGAAGGACAAGATCACCGCTAGCCCCACCGACAGGTACACCAGCCGGTCCAGCAGTCCAGTCACCAGGAAGAACAGCGCGCGCAGGCCGAGCAGCGCGAACGCGTTGGCCGCGAACACGATGTACGCCTCGTCCGTGACGCCGAACACCGCGGGGATCGAGTCCAGCGCGAACAGCACGTCCGTGCCGCCGATAGCGATGAACACGATGAACAGGGGCGTGACCACCCGGTGCCCGCCGTCGCGGGTGATCAGCCGCCCGTCGTCCAACTGGTCGCTGACTGGCAGGATCCGGCGGGCGACGCGGACCAGGGGGCCGTCGGCCACGTGGGGGTCGGCGCCCCGGTGCGCCAGCATTCGCCCCGCCGTCCAGATCAGGACCAGGCCGAAGATCAAGAACATGAACGACAGCAGTTCCAGCAGCACCGCGCCCACGGCGATGAAGCCAGCGCGCAGGCACAGCGCGGTGCCGATCCCGAAGATGAGCACCCGTTGCTGGTGCTCGCGGGGGACCGCGAAGGACGACATGATGATGACGAAGACGAACAGGTTGTCGACGGACAGGCTCAGCTCCACGATGTAGCCCGCGGTGAACTGGGCGGCATACTCCCCTCCCTCCAAGAAGGCGAGGATCACGGCGAAGCCCGCCGCCGCGGCGACGAACAGCCCCCACCACACGGCGGCTTCGCGGAAGCCGATGGCGTGCGGCCGCAGCGTCGCCGGCACCAGGTCAATCGCGAACAGCGCCAGCGTGATGCCGAGCAGGACAACCCAGTCAGTCACCGTGACGTTCACAAACCAGCCCCCCCGATCAAGCCCTCCGCATGACTGCGACCCGTGTACCTATCGTGTACCCGGGCTAAGAGTCTGACGCGGAGCATGGCCACCTGGAGGTGTCGCGATGGTCGAGCGTTACGTGCTGAGCCTCGAAGAGATCGACCAGACGCAGGTCACCGTGGTCGGCGGCAAGGGCGCGAACCTGGGGGAACTCCTCCGGATCGACGGCGTTCGCGTGCTGGCCTAGCCGGTGATCCAGACCTGATTGGTGCCCCCGTTGGACGGCCACTGATCCACCTGCGCGTGCGAGGCAGTCGAATTGCCCTTGACCTCCGCGGTCATGCCGCTGTTCATGGACGCGAGCACGAAGTCGGCATCCGAAGCTGACTGGTAGCTCCCCACCGCTTCGAAGGCCCACTCCTGGCCGGCGCGGCCGTTGCAGGTCCCCTGGTCAAGCTGGACCCCCTCCGTGGCGGAGGAGCCGGGCACATCCAGGCAGAGGCCACTGTTGGCGTTGTGCACCGTGTAGACGTTCCCGGAGACTGGCTGCAGCGTCCATTCCTGGTTGGCGCCACCGTTCGCGGGCCACTGGATGACGAGGGCGCCGGCGGTCTTGGACGCCCCCGTGACGTCCATCGCCATGCCGCTGTTCTGGTTGGTCAGCACGCGCGTGCCGGACGGCGGCAGCGAGGCGCTCGCCGACCAGGTGCCCGCGCTCGTGTCGAGTGACCATTGGTTGTACCACCCCATCGTCACCGTGGTGCCTTGGATGGTGAGCGGCAGCCAGATCAGCGGCGAGGTGCCGAGGTTGGATGTCGTCCACCGGTCGCCCGCGTAGATGTAGGTCGCGCCCGCGCTGCCCTGCACGGTGATGATGTTGGCCGTCTGCGACTGATAGGTGCTGGTGCGGGCGGGCGCGAAGGTGCTCGCCGACGACCAGGGGCCGGCCAGCGAGGTCGCGGTCGCGTAGACGTTGTCGTTGGCGGACCAGCCGGTCAGGTGCGACCCGAAGACGTAATAGGTCCCGCCGATCTTCATCATCGCCGGAGCCTCGTAATCGGGCAGGACTGCCACCGCGCTGGTCACCGACAGGTAGTCGGCGGACAGCCGGTCGATCCGCAGCCCGTTCGCCCGGTCCTCGCTGAGCAGGTAAGCCGACCCGTCGGTGTCCTGGAACAGGCCGATGTCCCTGCTCTGGAACCCCAGCGGCTGGAAGCTGCCGCGGTAGGCGTACGGACCGCAGACCGAGGAACTCGTCGCCACCCCGACCTTGGCCTCGGAGTAGGAGGAACTGTCGACGTGCAGGTACATGACGTACTGCCCGGTGGCGGCGTTGAAGATCACCTTCGGCCGCTCGATGACCCGGCCGGGCCCGAGGTCACCGCTGGACTGCCGGGCCAGGGCCTGGCCCTGGCGCGTCCAGTGCGCGAGATCGGCGGAGCTGTAGCACGGGATGTCCTGGAACTGCGTGTTGGCCGAGGACTCCGCGGTCTTGTCCTCCCCGAACGCGTACCAGGTCGAGCCGACCTTGATGATGCCGAGGCCATGCGCCTGCAGCGCGTTGCCGCCCTGGTCGGTCCACGCCGCTCCGGGGGTGAACGTGGCTTGCGCGGCGCCCGCCGGGGCCGCGGTCACGGCGGTGCCGGTGAAAGCCGCGAGGCCGGCGGCCACGGCTGCCAGCAGGGTGCGCACCAGTTTCATGACCGTCTCCTCGGTGTGAGCGCTCACGACGGCACGCTAACCAGCCCGGCCCGGGGGAACAATCACGGTTCACCAGGTCCGCGGCCGACCCGGCGGCGGCACGCCGCCTGGCCGGCGTGACCAGCCGGAATGCCGGGAGCCGGTCAGCCGTAACCGGATACGGGCAACTGAAACTTGCAGCCCGAAGCGGGCCGGGGCCGGGCAGGCAGGCGGGCGGGCGGGCATTATCGCGCCCGAGGACGAGCCGGTGACGTACACCGCCCGCCGGGATGGTAACGCGCGCATAATGTTGGTGAGCATTTATGAGCGATTTCGGGTGGTAATGATGAGGACCTGGCGGGTAGTGATTGCCCTGGCCCTGATAGCCGGCGCGACGACGGGCGGCTCGGCGATCGCCGCGACCGGGGGCACGGTCACCGGGACAGGTTATGGGAGTACCGGCGCTTGCGTGGACACGCCGCTGACGATCACGTTCGGGTCGGCGCCAACGCTGGGCACTACTGGCTCGATCACCGTGCACAACGCGGACGGCTCGGTCGCTGACCGCATCGACCTCGCTGATCCAGCCTCGTTCACCGAGACCGTCGGCGGGGCGACCGACGAAGCCGGGAACCCGCACTCCTTCAGCTACTACCCGGTGATCATCACCGGCGACACCGCGACTATCTACCTGCACCACGAGCTGGCGTACGGCCGCGCCTACTACGTGACCGCCGACCCCACGGTCTTCACCGCGGCGGGCTTCACCGGCATCGCCGACCCGCACGCCTGGCGGTTCACCACGACGCGCCGCCATCCGCGGCCGAACGCCCGGATCATCACCGTCGACTCCCGCGGGCGAGGCGAATTCTGCACGGTGCAGGGCGCGATAAACGCGATGCCCGCGAACAACGCCATCCCGAGGACCATCAAGGTGGCGGACGGGACCTACACCGAGCTCGACTGGGTTGCCCCGGATAAGCCGCTCATCACCGTCGCGGGCCAGTCGCGTTCGGGGACGGTCATCCAGTACGCGAACAATAACGCGCTCAACTCCGCGAACACGACCGACGTCTGTGCCCGGCAGGCCATCCCGGTGCACGACGATTTCAACTGCTGGCGATCGAACTTCAGCGTGGAGGCCAATGATTTCACGCTGCGGAACCTGACCCTGCTCAACACCACGCCCTTCGGCGGCAGCCAGGCCGAGGCATTCCGCGGCAACGCCGACCGGATCACGCTGAACCGGGTCAGCTTGCTGTCCTACCAGGACACGATCCGGCTCCAAGGGCTCGGGTACGTGACCGACAGCTACATCCAGGGCGACGTGGACTTCACCTGGGGAGTCGGCAGCGTGTTCTGGACGCACGACGAGCTGAAGTCCATGCACGCCGGATACGTCACCCAGGTCCGCAATAGCCAGGGCCAGAACGGCTACGTGTTCTACGACGACACGCTCACCCACGCCGCCGGGGTCGCCGGCGGCTCGGTCTACCTGGCCCGGATCGACCCCACCGTGTACCCCTACAGCCAGGCCGTCTACATCGACACCACGATGGACTCCCACGTCAACCCGGCCGGCTGGCTGCTCAACAACGCCGACTGCCCGGCCGCCGCCCACGTGCAGTTCTGGGAGTACGGGTCGGTGACCCCGCAGGGCCAGCCCGTCGACACCAGCCAGCGCCTGGCCTGCTCCCGGCAGCTCACCGCGGCGCAGGCCGCCCAGTGGTCCGACCCCGCGTTCGTGCTCGGCGGCTGGGTGCCGCCCACGGTCAACGCGGCTGTCAACGCAGGGACGGCCGGGACCACGGTCGACGTGGACTGGTCAGCGCCGGCCGGTCACTCCGCGGCGGACGTCATCGCGCTGTGCGCGGTCCGCGCCCGCCGGTGCCGAAGCGCCCAGCGCGTCGGTACCGCGGCCAGCATCGGCACGGCGAGCTTCCCGTCGCCGCCTGGCCACGGCGCCTATCAGGTGCGGTACTACGCACGCGGGCTCGTCACCGCGGTCAGTGCCTCATTCTCCTTCGGTCCTGTTCTCAGCGGGGAAGGCCGGCGGCCGGCGCGGGTGTCCTTAGGAGGGCGTCGCCTCGGCGGGCTCGCGGTAGGACTGCTGGCCCGGGGACCGGGACGGCGGGGTGCTGGCCTGGCCGCGCAGGGAGAACTCAGTCCGCTCCACGCCCTGGGCGCACGTCCAGCGCCACGCGGGCGGCCCACATGTTGGCGCCGGATACGCGGCTGATCTCGCGCACACACAGCGCCGGGCCCCAACTCGTATAGATGGGGTATTGCCGCCAAACGGATCATCGATGTGGCGAAGAGACGGGCGCTGCCGCGCACCTCGGCCATATCGATGAGGCGCGGACCGCCCTGCGGCCGTTGCGCCTGCGGCAGCGGTGGACCGTAGTGAGCACCGCACGAAAGAGAGCGTCATGGATGCCAAACCGCTACCTGCCCTGTTCGCTCGCGCGGCAGCACTGACCCCGGACGCGCCCGCGATCATCGACAGCCGGGGCAGGCCCGTCAGCTATGCCGCCCTCGGCGCCCGGTCCGACCGGCTCGCGCGGGCATTCCTGGATGCCGGAGTGGCGCCGGAGAGCCTGGTCGCGGTCTGCTTGCCCAAGTGCCCGGACCTGGTTGCCGTGCTGCTGGCGGTCTGGAAGTGCGGGGCCGCCTACGTGCCGCTGGACGCTGCCCAGCCCGCAGAGCGGCTGCGATGGCTGTTGTCGGACACGGGACCGCGGTTGCTGGTAACCGACGCGGCCGGCGCCGGGAAGGCCGCCGGGAGCGGTGTCCCGGTGCTTTTCCCGTCCGAGATCGACGACCAGGCGGCGGGTGCACCGGACACGGTGCCTTCCGGTGGGCCGGCCCCGGCCATGGCCGCCTACGCGATCTACACATCCGGCTCGACCGGCCGGCCCAAGGGCGTGGTGATCACCCACGAGGCCATCGCGAACCGGGTCCTGTGGACGGTGCGCGAGCAAGGGCTGACCAGCGCTGACCGGGTGATACAGCGAACGGCGCTGACGTTCGACGCGGCGGGGTGGGAAATCTTCGCGCCGCTGGTCAGCGGGGGTGCCGTGGTCCTCCCGGCGGCCGGGGCGGAGCACGATCCGGCGCTGCTGCTGGACACGGTAGCCCGGTTCGGCGTCACTGTCTTGCAAGCGGTCCCGTCGGTGCTGCGACTGATGACCGATGAGCCCGGCTGGAGTGGCTGCGGTGCGCTGCGCCTGATCGCCTCGGCCGGCGAGCCGCTCGACGCCGGGCTGTGCGCGCAGCTGCGCACGCGCTCGCCAGCGCAGATGTGGAACACTTACGGGCCCACCGAGTGCGCGATCGACGTCACCGCCCACCTCGTGGATGCCGGACAGCTGTCGGGCCGGGTGCCGATCGGCGCTCCCATCGCCAACGTGCGGGTGCTGGTCTTGGATGAACGGAGCCGGCCCACTCCGTTCGGTACACCTGGAGAGTTGTGCGTGGGCGGGCTGGCGCTGGCGCGCGGCTACCTCGGCCAGCCGGGCCTGACCGCGCAGCGCTTCGTTCCCGACCCGTACGGGCCGCCGGGCTCGCGGATCTACCGCACGGGGGACCTGGTCCGGTGGCGTCACGACGACGCCCTTGACTACCTCGGCCGCCTCGATGACCAGGTCAAGGTCAACGGCGTCCGGATAGAGCCGGGCGAGGTGGAAACGGCCTTGCTCGCCCATCCGGCGCTGCGAGGCGCCGTCGTCATGGCGCGTGCCCGCGACGACGCCCCGATGAGCCTCGTGGCCTACGTGCTGAGCCAGGACAGCGAGATCACGCCGGACCAGCTGCGCCGCCACCTGAAGACCCGGCTGCCCGATCCCTTCATCCCCTCGGCGTTCGTCGTGCTGCCGGAATTCCCGATGCTGACCAGCGGGAAAGTGGACCGGGCGGCGCTGCCCGACCCCTACTCCGGTGAGCGGCCTGACCGCGGGGCGCCGCAGACGCCTGCTGAACGCGTGGTCGCCGGGGTGTGGTCGCAGTTGCTCAAGGTCGCGGACGTGGGCGCCCAGGACGACTTCTTCCAGCTGGGCGGCTCATCGCTGCTGCTGACGAGGCTGGCCAGCCGCCTGGCGGCGGCCGCGGGGCACCCGGTCGCGATGCAGGACCTCTTTACCGAGACCACGGTCGCCGCGCAGGCTCGCCTCATCGGTCGGCCCGGTGAGCTGCTCCCGCAGCCGGAGGCGGTGCAGTTGGAGGCGGTGCCGCGTAACGGGCCGCTGCCAGTGTCCTTCCAGCAGAACCAGATGTGGTTCCTCGACCAGATGAATCCCGGCAACACCGAGTGGGTGACGCCCATGGGGGTTCGCCTGCCCGGTCACCTGTCGGCGGAGACGGTCCAGGCCGCGTTGGCGACGCTGGTGGCCCGGCACGAGGTCCTGCGCACCCGGTACCTGGCCAAGGGCGGGGAGCCGTGGCAGGTTATCGATGAGCCGGGCCCGGTCTCACTACGGGTTGCCGATGCCACCCTGACCAGCGAGCAACTGGACGCCCTGATCCGCGCGGAGTTCGAGCAGGGCTTCGACCTGGCCCGCGGCCCGGTGTGGCGGGCGCTGCTCGTGCCCGGCCTGGCGGCCGGGCACATGCTGATGCTGGCGGTTCACCACATCGCCTCCGACGGCTGGTCGTCGGCGGTGTTCGCCGACGATATCCGTGAGCTCTGCGACGCGATAGCGGACGGCCGCGAGCCTGACCTGCGGCCGGTGCCGGTTCAGTATGCCGACTACGCGGTATGGCAGCGGGCATCGCTGACTGAGCAGGTGATCGCGCCGCACCTGGACTTCTGGGAGCGGGAACTGCGCGGCATGGCGCCCCTGGAACTGCCCGCCGACCGCCCCCGCCCGGCCGTCCGCGATTCACGGGGCGCGACGGTGACCTTCGCCATCCCCGACGACACCGCCAACGGCATCGCCAAGCTGAGCAAGGAGCACGGCGCGACGACATTCATGGCCTACCTGACGGTATTCGCGGCCCTGCTGGCCGACTGGAGCGGGCAGTGGGATGTCGCGATTGGCGCACCGGTGGCCGGGCGGACCCGGCCCGAGATCGGCGGGCTGATCGGCGCGTTCCTCAACATGCTGGTGCTCCGCTGCCGGCTGACCCCCGACGCGCGCTTCGATGACCTGCTCGACGGGGTGGCGCGGACGAGCCGCGCTGCCTTCGCGCACCAGGACCTGCCCTTCGAGCGGCTGGTCGACATGATGGCTCCCGCCCGTGACCTCTCGCGGACTCCGCTCTATCAGGTCATTTTCAACTACCTGGCCGAAGGGGAGACGATGGGCCGCGACAGCCTCGGCCCGTACCAGGCCATCTGGCGTACGGCCAGGACGGATCTGACCCTGTACCTCTACGAGGCCGCGGACGGCGGCATGACCGGGTTGTTCGAGTACGCCACGTCCCTGTTCGACGAGCTCACCATTGCCCGGCTGGCGGACCGGTTCATCGCGACGCTGGCGACAGTGGCGGCCGACCCTGCGATGACGCCGGCCGGCGCGGCGGCTGGCGCGAACGCGGCGCAGGGCGAGGTCGAGCGCCGGATCACCGCCATCTGGGCGACGGCGCTCGGCCTCGAGCTGGACGCTGACCAGAACTTCTTCCAGTTCGGCGGGAACTCCCGGCTCGCATTGCAGGTGATGGCCGATATCCAGGATGAATTCGACCTGGAGCTTCCCGTCCGGCTGATATTCGAGCGGCCAACGGTAGCCCGGCTTTCCGCGGCCGTGGCAGGGCTCATGGAGCCGGAATGACGTCGGCGGCGGACATACGCACCCAGACCCCTTGAACAGGAGACCAGGGCATGACCATCGGGGATGTCAATCAGACCAGCACCGACGCTACGCAGTCGCTGCGACGGCATCCAGGGGCCCGTGGCAGGCGGCGCCTGCGGATCGCGCCCGTAGACCGGGAAGGACCGCTGCCCTTGTCGTTCGGGCAGCAGCAGATGTGGTTCCTCAACCGGATGGAACCCGATAGCCCGGAGTACCTGATCCCGCTCATCCTCCGGCTGCGCGGCCCGCTGGACCCGGATGCGATGTCCGTCGCCATCGACGCCATCATCGAGCGCCACGAAATCCTGCGCACCCGGTACGCGCTGGCCGGCACCGAGCCGGTCCAGGTCATCGGCCCGGTATGGCCGGACACCCTCACCGTCACCGACTTGCGCGAAGCGCCGGACGGGGAACGCCAGGCAATGCGGCTCGCCGAGCAGGACGCGTCCGCGGGCATTGACCTTGCCCGGGAGTGGCCACTGCGGGCACGCCTCATCCGCATCGCGGACGACGATCACCTCCTGGTGGTGATCTTCCACCACATCGCCTGCGACGCCTGGTCGCTGCGAGTGTTCGCCGAGGACCTCAGCGCCTGCTACCGCTCGGCAATCGCCGGTGACCCCTGCCCGCTGGAGCCGCTGCCGATCCAGTACGCCGACTTCGCCGCCTACCAGCGCGACCTCGCGGCCACGCCCGCGATGGAGCGGAGCATCGAGTACTGGCGCAATCAGCTGGCCGGCCATGAGCGGGTCGACCTGCCCGCCGACCGGCAGCGTCCGGACACCCGCAGCTGGCAGGGAGACGCCATTCCCGTCCGCATCCCGGAGCCGCTCGCCGACGCCGTGCGCGAGCTCGCCCGCGCGCACGGCGTGACCGCGTTCACGGTGCTGCTGGCGGCCTTCCAGGCGCTCCTGGCCCGTTACACCGGCCGGCCGGACGTCGTGGTCGGGACGGTGGCCACCGCGCGGACCCGCCCGGAACTGCAGCGGCTGATCGGCTACGGGATCAACAACCTGGTCCTGCGCGGCCAGTGGCCGGGCGACCTGGCCTTCTCGGAGCTGATCACGCTCACCCAGGTCGTCCTGCTGGACGCCCTTGACCACCAGCAGGTCCCGTTCGCCCAGCTGGTCGACAAGCTCTCACCCGAACGAGACCTGTCGCGCACCCCGTTGTTCCAAGTCTCCTTCATCATGGCCGAGCCGAAGGTCCTCGGAATCGACCTTCCCGGGATCGCGGCCCAGTCACTGGAGGTGCCCTGGCGGACGGCCAAGTTCGACCTGTCCCTGCAGATGGAGGAGGTAGCCGAGGGAGCCATCAACGGGCAGCTGGAATATGCGACCGCGCTGTTCGACCGGGACACCGTCGAGAGAGTGGGCCAGCACCTGGTGCGGCTGCTGGCCCACGCCGCGTCCCGGCCCACCGCGATGGTCGGAGCGCTGGAAATCCTCGGCGAGGACGAGCTGGCCGTGGTCCGCGACCGCCAGCGCGAGGCGCAGGCCCCGGCTCCCGCAGGCCAGCGCTCGGTCGCCGATGCCTTCGAGGCCCAGGTGCGGGCCACGCCAGCGGCGGTCGCGGTCGTCTGCGGTGACGTCACGCTGAGCTACGCCGAGCTGAACCGCCGGGCCAACCAGCTAGCCCATCACCTGCGCAGCCTCGGCGCCGCACCGGACACGCTGGTCGGAGTGTGCCTGGAGCGCGGTGTCGACGTGGTGATCACCTTGGTGGCGGTGCTGAAGTCCGGGGCGGCCTACCTCCCGCTGGACCCCTCCTACCCCGCTGACCGGCTGACCTTCATGGTCGCCGATGCCGGAGCGCGGATCGTCGTCACCCAGAGCGCCTACGTGCCGCTGGCCGCGCAGGTGCACCCGGGTGAGCTGGTGGTGCTGGATCGGGACGAGTCCGCCATCACCCGGCACTCCCCGCTCGACCCGCAGCGGGCCACCTGCGCCGACAACCTCAGCTACGTCATCTACACATCGGGATCCACCGGCCGGCCCAAGGGCGTGTGCGTGACCCACGGCAGCGTGCTGCGCCTGTTCACGGTGACCCAGCGGCACTACGGGTTCGACCACACCGACGTGTGGTCGCTGTTCCACTCCTACGCGTTCGATTTCTACGTGTGGGAGATGTGGGGCGCGCTGCTGTACGGCGGCTGCGCCGTCGTGGTCCCGTTCCACGTTGCCCGCTCTACTGACGACTTCCTGAACCTGCTGGTCAAGCACAAGGTAACGGTGCTCAGCCAGACGCCCTCGGCGTTCCGCGCGCTGATCCGGTTCGCCGCCGACGGCGATGAGCGGATCGCCCGGCTGAAACTCCGCTATGTGATCTTCGGCGGCGAGAAGCTGCAGATCCCGGAGCTTCGGCCGTGGGCCGCGCGCCTCGGCCTGGACAGCCCGGCGCTGGTGAACATGTACGGGATCACCGAGACGACGGTGCACACCACCTACCACCGGCTTACCGGGCAGGATCTGGGCTCGGCCGCCAGCCCCATCGGAGGACCGCTCAGCGACCTGCGCATCTACCTGCTTGACCCGCATGGCCGCCTAGTGCCGGTCGGGGTCCCCGGGGAGATCCACGTCGGCGGAGCCGGGCTGGCCCGGGGCTACCTGAACCGGCCCGGCCTGACCGCCGAGCGGTTCGTGCCCGATCCGTTCGGGCCGCCCGGATCACGCCTGTACCGCAGCGGGGACCTTGCTCGCCGCCGCCTCGGCGGGACCCTGGACTTCCTTGGCCGCATCGACAATCAGGTCCAGATCCGCGGATACCGGATCGAGCTCGGCGAGGTCCAGGCCGCCCTGCGGGACTGCTCCCGACTGCACGACGCCGTGGTGGTCGCGCACGAGGACACACCAGGCCGGCAGCGCCTGGTCGCCTACGTCGTGCCGGAGGGAGACGATGTCCCGCCAACGGGGGAACTGCGGACGCTGCTGGCCCGGTCGTTGCCCGACTACATGATCCCGGCGGTGTTCGTGCCGCTGACGGAGATCCCGCTGACGGTGAACGGCAAGCTGGACGTGCGGCGGCTGCCGCCGCCGGACGGAGCCGCCTCCGCGCCGGGAGGGGAGTACATCGCCCCGCGGACGCCGGTGGAGGAGTGGGTCGCGGCCGCATGGTCGCAGGTGCTCGGCGTTGCGCGGGTGGGCGTGGCGGACAGCTTCTTCGACCTCGGCGGCGATTCCATCCGCGCGGTCGCCCTGGTAGGCGCGCTGCGGGACGCGGGCCTGAACATCTCCTTGACCGACGTGTTCGAGCGCCGCACCGTGGCGGGAGTGTGCGAGCTGGTCGCCAGTCGCCAGTCGCCAGCGCCTGAGCTGACCCTTGTCGCGCCCTTCGAATTGATTACCAAGGCCGACCGGGAACGGCTGCCGGCGGATGTCGTTGACGCTTATCCGCTATCGCGGCTGCAGCTCGGCATGCTCGTGGAAATGCTCGCCGACCACGACCTCAACGCCTACCACAACGTCACCTCGTTCCGCATCCGCGACGACAAGCCACTATCTCCCGAGGCGATCCAAGAGGCCACCCGCATTGTCGTCGGGCGGCATGAGGTGCTGCGCACCTCATTCGAGCTGACCGGCTACTCCACGCCCATTCAGCTTGTGCACCCCGCGGCGGACGTCGCGGTGCGCACGATCGACCTGCGCCGGGCCAACGCGGACCAGCAGCGCGCGGCGATCCGTGCCTTCACCAGCCAAGAGCGGTCCCGGCAGCTCGACCTGAGCACCCCACCGCTCGTTCGGGTGACCGCACACATGTGCGACGGGAACACCTGGTGGATCTCGATCACGGAATGCCATGCCATCCTCGAGGGCTGGAGCTACCACTCGCTGCTGATGGAGCTGCTTGGCTACTACCGGCGCATCCGCGACGGCCTCCAGCCGGAGCCGCTGGAACTGCCGGCGATCCGGTATGCGGACTTCATCGCCAGCGAGCTGCAAACGCTCGCCGACGATCGCGATCGCGATCACTGGCGCGTGGTGGTGTCGGCCCACCCGAAGCTCTCCCTGCCCGCGGCGTGGGGTGACGGGCCGGACAGCCCGCGCACGGTGCACCGGATCAAAGAGCCGCTCCCCGGCATCGACAGCGAGTTGCGCCCGCTCGCGGCCGAGTGCGGAGCCTCGGTGAAGAGCGTGCTGATGGCCGCGCACCTGAAGGTGATGAGCATGCTCACCGACGAGCCGGCCTTCTTCACCGGCCTGGTCTGCCACGGCAGGCCGGAGGCCCCGGGAACCGAGCGGGTGTTCGGCGTCTACCTCAATACCGTCCCGTTCGCGTTCGACCGCAGCGCGCGGACGTGGCGCGAACTGGTCGGGCAGGTGTTCGCCCAGGAAGCGCAGGCGTGGGCACACCGCCGGTTCCCGATGCCGGAGATCCAGCGGGAGATGGGCGGCGGCCAACGGCTCATCGACGTCCGTTTCGCCTTCCTGGACTTCCCCCAGCTCGACACCACCTTGATCGACGTCGAGGCCACGGTGGACGAGAGCCCGAGCGAGTTCGGGCTGGCCATCATCGCCCTGGGCGGGAACCTGCTGCTCACCTCCAATACCCAGGTAGTCAGCGAGGCCAATCTCGCCCGGCTGGCCGCCATGTACCGGGCGGTGCTGGCCGCGATGCTGGCCGACCCGGACGGCGATGCCCAGGCCGCATACCTGCCCCCCGGCGAGCGCGAGCGCCTGCTGAACGACTGGAACCTCCCAGCGATGAACCCGGGCCCGGCGCAGAGCGTGCACGGGCTGTTCGAGCTGCAGGTCACCATGTCACCGGATTCCCCGGCGGTGACGTTCAACGGCCAGTCGATGACCTACCGGCAGCTCGACGCGCGGGCCAATCAGATCGCGCACCGCCTGCGGGAGCTTGGCGCTACCGCGGAGACGACCGTGGGCGTCCTGCTCGACCGGGGCCCGGACCTGGTGGCATGCCTGCTGGCAGTCTGGAAGGCAGGCGCGGCCTATATCCCGCTGGATCCGTCATTCCCCGCCCAGCGGATCGGCATGATGCTCGCCGACGCCAGCGCGCGGATCGCCGTCACCGGATCCCGGCACCGCGGCCTGATAGCAGCCGCGGGCCACGACGTCACTGTCGTGGACATCGGGGAAGACGAGATCTCGCGCATGCCAACGGCATCCGCAGGCATCCAGGCCGACCCCGATCGCCTCGCCTACGTGATCTTCACGTCGGGATCGACCGGACGCCCGAAGGGCGTGCAGGTAACGCACCGGGGGCTGGCCAACCACGTGCGCTGGGCGGCCGAAACGCTGGCCGCGCAGGGCACCCGCGGGGCGCCGCTGTTCTCGTCGGTGGCATTCGACCTGATCGTGCCGAACCTGTGGGCCCCGCTGGTGACCGGGCAGCCGGTGCACATGCTGCCACCCGGCCTCGACATCGCCGACCTGGGCCATACGCTGGCGGCCCGCGGTCCGTTCAGCTTCATCAAGCTGACCCCTGGCCACCTGGATGTCTTGTCCCGACAGCTCGACGACGAGCAGGCGGGCAAGCTGGCCGCGGTCATCGTGGTCGCCGGAGAAGCGCTGCTCGGCCAGCTGGCCGACCGCTGGCTGCAGCTGCTGGGACCCGGGCGCCTGGTGAACGAGTACGGGCCTACCGAGGCATCGGTCGGCTCATCGGTCTTCGGCGTCGATGAGCCGGCGACGTCGCAGATCACGCCGATCGGCAGGCCCTTGCCCGGCATGACGCTGTATGTCCTGGACGCCGGGATGCACCCGGTCCCCATCGACGTACCGGGCGAGCTGTACGTCGGCGGTACCGGCGTGGCCCGGGGGTATGCCGGCCGGCCGGGAATGACCGCCGGCCGTTTCCTGCCCGACCCGTTCGGGCGTCCCGGTGCCCGGCTGTACCGCACCGGGGACACGGTACGGGTGCGCCCGGATGGCGTGGTCTGCTTCCTGGGCCGCGTTGACGACCAGGTCAAGCTCCGCGGGTACCGGATCGAGCCGGGCGAGATCCGCTCCACCCTGCTCGGGCACCCGGCGGTACTCGAGGCCGTCGTGGTGGCCTCCGGTTCCGGCACCGAAGATCGCCAGCTGGTTGCCTACTGCGTCCCGGCGCAGGACGCCCGGCCGGCCGCGGCGGAACTTGCCGCGCACTGCGCGGCGAGCCTGCCCGAGTACATGGTCCCGGCCATCTTCATGATGATGGAGCGGCTGCCGCTGAACGCCAACGGCAAGGTCGACCGGGGCGCGCTGCCGCAGCCGGACCTGGCGCGCGCAGCCGGCCCCCAGTTCGCCGCGCCGCGCAGCCCCCTGGAGCACCAGATTGCCGAGGTATGGCGCGTGGTCCTGGAACTGGACCAGGTCAGCGTGCATGAGAGCTTCTTCGACCTGGGCGGGCACTCCATCCGGGGCGTCGCCTTGGTCGGTGCCTTGCGCGCCGCCGGACTGGACGTCGGCGTCGGCGACGTCTTCGAGCACCGCACCATCGCCGAGCTCGCCGCGGTGCTGGCCGCGCGGACGGAACTGAGCGAGGACACCGGATCGGTGCCGCCGTTTGCCCTGATCTCGGCGCACGACAAAGAGCGCCTACCCGGCGACATCACCGACGCGTACCCGCTGTCGTACGCGCAGCGCGGCATGCTGGCCGAGATGCTGGCCGATCCGAGCCGCAGCATTTACCGGGACTGCGCGTCCTTCCAGGTCCGCGATGACCGGCCGTTCTCGCAGGCCACGCTGGAGCAGGCCGTGCAGGTGGTCGTGGACCGCCACGAGATACTGCGGACGTCGTTCGACCTGGCCGGGTACTCGGTTCCGCTTCAGCTCGTGCATGCCCGCGCGCAGCTGCCGGTGTCGCTCGTCGACCTGCGCGGCCTGACCGAGGCCGAGCAGGAGCTCGCGGTCCGCCGGCTGCACCAGCGCGAGCGCGCGGCCATGTTCGACCTGGGCAAGCCGCCGCTCATGCGGCTGACCGCCTTGATCCAGGGGGAACTTACCTGGCGCCTGGCGTTCACCCAGTTGCACGCGATCACCGAGGGGTGGAGCTTCCACTCGATGCTGATGGAAGTGCTCAGCGGTTACCGCCGGCTCCGCGACGGGCTGGCGCCGGAGCCTTACCAGGCTCCCGCGGCGCGGTACGCCGACTTCATCGCGGCCGAGCAGCGGTCACTGGAATCGGAGGAGGACCGAGCGTACTGGCAGCAGGTAGTGGCAGATTTCCCGAAGCTCACCCTGCCGTCCGCCTGGGCCGGCGACCCGCGGATGCCGCGCGACGACTACGGCGTGATCGTCGTCTATGAGGACCTGCACGATGGCCTGCGGGCCCTGGCCAGCGCATCCCGGACGTCGCTGAAGAGCGTGCTGCACGCCGCTCACCTGAAGGTGATGAGCATGCTCACCCCGGAGCCCGCGTTCTCCAGCGGGCTGGTGTGCTCCACCCGCCCGCAGGCGCAGGGCGCCGACAAGATGTACGGAGTGTTCCTCAACACGGTGCCGTTCGCCTTCGAGCGCCCGGCCGGCACCTGGCGGGAACTTGCCGCCCAGACGTTCAAGGGCGAGGCCGAACTGCTGCCCCACCAGCGGCTGCCCATGACGGTCATCCAGCGCGAGATGGGCGACGGAAGCCGCCTCATCGACGTGCTGTTCACCTATCAGGAATACCACCAGATTGACACTGACCTCATTGAGGTCGATGCCACCGAGGGTGTCACGGTCACCGAATTCGGGCTCAACGTCGCGGCCAACCCGCGATTCCTGGCCCTGCTCACCCACACCCATGCGATCAGCCGGGCGAGCGCGGACCGGCTGGCCGCGATGTTCCGGGCCGTCCTGGAGGCGATGGCAGCGGACCCGGATGGCGACGCCCGGGCGGCTTACCTGCCGCCGGGGGAGGGGCAACCGGCCATCACGGCCGGGCCCGCCCCCGCCGTGACGATGTGCATGCACGAGGTGCTGGAGCAGCGGGCCAGCGAGGCCCCCGGCGCGCCGGCCGTCGTGGCCGGCGCTGGCGAGCTCAGCTACGCGCAGCTGAACGCACGCGCCAACCAGGTCGCGCACCACCTGCGCGACCTTGGCGTCGGGCCGGAGTCCCTGGTCGGAGTGTGCCTGCAACCCGGCCTGGACCTGATCCCGGTGCTGCTCGGGGTGCTCAAGGCCGGCGGCGCGTACCTGCCCCTGCCGGTGTCGGCGCCGGCCGAGCGGCTGCGGTTCATGCTCGGTGACACCGTCGTGTCCGTCGTGGTGACCGATGGCGAGCACGCTCCGGCGCTAGCGGACGTCTACGCCGGCGACCTGGTCATCCTCGACCAGGACGAGGCAGCCATCGCCAGCTCCCCGGCCACCAACCTCACCACGGCGGTGCGCCCGGACAACCTTGCGTACGTGATCTACACCTCGGGATCCACCGGCCGGCCCAAGGGCGTCGGCGTCACCCACGCCAGCGTGCTGCGGCTGTTCACCGCGATGGCGGGCCGGGCCGAGTTCGACGCGGCGCAGACATGGGCGTTGCTGCACTCCCACGCGTTCGACGTGTCGGTGTGGGAGATGTGGGGGGCGCTGCTGCACGGCGCGCGGCTCGTCGTGGTCCCGCCGGAGATCGCGCAGGCACCGGATGAGCTCTTCACCTTCTTCGAGCGGCACCAGGTGACGACGGTGGCGATTTCACCTGTCGCGTTCCGCGCGCTGATCGGGTCGGCAGGCGGTGACGGCACGCGGCTGTCGCGGCTCGCCTTGCGTGAGGTGCTGTTCGGCGGCGATCCCCTGGAAGCGGCCGACCTGGCGGAGTGGGTGGCGAGCCAGGGCATCGGGCGAACCCGGCTGACCCAGGGATACGGCCCGACCGAGGCAACCGTCCAGGTGACCTACCACGTCATCGGGGAGGCGGATCTGTCCGCCGGCGGCCGGGTTCCCATCGGCCGCCCGGTGGATGACATGCGGGTATATGTCCTTGACGCGGCCGGCCGGCCGGTGCCGGATGGTGTGCCCGGCGAGCTGTGCGCGGCCGGTCCCGGGGTCGCGCGCGGCTACATCGACCGCCCGGCGCTGACGGCTGAGCTTTTCGTCGCCGACCCCTATGGCCCGGCCGGGTCACGGTACTACCGCACCGGTGACCTGGTCCGCCGGCGAGCAGACGGCAACCTGGACTTCCTCGGGCGCATCGACGACCAGGTCAAGGTGCGCGGCTACCGGGTCGAGCCCGGCGAGGTGCAGGCCGTGCTGGCCGCCCATCCCCAGGTGCGGGAGGCGGTCGTCATCGCCTACGGAGACGATCCCGGCGGCAAGCGGCTCGTGGCCTATTACACGCCTGCGGGCGCGGGCCCGGTGCAGGCCGCGGAACTAGCCGCGCACTGCGCGCAGCGGCTGCCTGACTACATGGTCCCGGGGGCGTTCGTCGCCCTCGACCGGATCCCGCTTACCCGCAACGGCAAGCTGGACCGGCGCGGGCTGCCCGCACCGGATCGCGCGTCGCTGTGGTCGTCGTCCACGGAGTTCCTCGCGCCGCGGACCGCCACCGAGCGCAGGCTGGCCGGCATCTGGGCCGGCCTGCTTGGCGTGGACCAGGTGGGCGCCCACGACCGGTTCATGGACCTCGGCGGCGACTCGCTCATGGTGCTGCGAGCCTTGTCGCAGGCGCGAAGCGCCGGGCTGCCGGTATCGCTGCGCATGATCTACCAGTACGGCTCGATTGCCGAGCTCGCCGGGGCGATCGACCGGGCCTCGGCGCTGCTGGCGGCCGGCGGCCGCGATGGCCGGCCGCTGCAGCTCACTCCCGCTCAGCGCATCCTGCTGGACCGCAACGCCGCCGGGCAGCCGGATCAGTACCAGGCCAGCTTGCACCTGACCCGCCCGGTCGATGCGGAGACCCTCGACGCCGCCCTGCGCGCCGTGACCAGCCACCATGACGCGTTGCGGCTGCGAGTCGTCCCGGTCGACCGCAGGTGGCACGTCACCCTCGCGGCCGCCGATGCCGCCGGGCCGGTCCGGCGAGCAAGCCCGGCCGGGCGCAGCCAGCCGGGCCGGACGGGCTCCGGCCAGCCGGTCCTGGCCGAGCGCGCGGTGAACGAGCGGGCGCTGACTGAGCTGGGGCAGCGCCTGGACATCGCCGACGGCCCGGTGCTGGACGCGCTGCTGGTCTCGCCGGACGGCGGCCAGCCGGCCCGGCTGGCGATGGCTGCGCCCGCGCTCGTCATGGACCGCGCGTCATGGCTGGCCCTGCTTGAGGACCTGGAAACCGCCTACCACCAGCTCGCCGCGGGCCAGGAGGTGGCACTGCCGCCGGCCAGCATCGAGTTCGGCCCCTGGGCGGGCCAGCTCGCGGACATGGCCGCGCGGACCGAGCTGACCGGCCAGGCACACCACTGGCTCAATCTCGTCCCGGGCCCGCCGCTGCCCGCCGACGGGCCGGAGGGAACCGCCCTCGTCGCGAGCGCGCGCACCATCACCGAGTCCCTCCCGGCCGGGCTCGCCGGCCAGCTCCGCCAGGTACCGGCGCAGAACCTGCGCGAGCTGATGCTCGCGGCGCTGGCCGTGGTCCTGACGCGGTGGGCCGGCGGAGACCGCCTTCTCGTTGATGTTGAGGGCCGGCCGCAGCGCGGTGCCGCCGCCGGCCGCGACCTTCGCCGGGCCGTGGGCCCCTTCACGCACCGCTTCCCGGTTGCCCTGTGGATCCCGCCGCGGCAAGGCGCCCGCGCGGTGCTGCGGTCAGTCGGCGAGCAACTGCGCGCGGTGCCCGACGATGGCCTCGGCTACGGGATGCTGCGCCACCTGGCGGTGGATGACGCCCTGGCTGACGCGCTGGCCCGGATGCCCAGCCCCGCGGTCCGCTTCGGGTTCGCCCAGTCCCCGGCGGACGGCGCCGGGCCATCCGGGACGTTCACCCTGGATGACCTGGTGGCCATCCGTGACCCCATGACGGCCCGCGAGCATCTCCTGGAGGTAGATGTCCTGGCTGAGACCGCCCAGATCCGGTCCTGGTGGACTTACTCGCCCGCGGTGCACCATGAGGCGACCATCCGCCGGCTCATGGCGGAATACGCGGCCGAGCTAGCCACGATGGCCGATTCATGGCCTGCGGCCGAGGCGAGCGCGCCGGCCGCTCGCGGCGGCCGCCCGCGGTCCGTTTCAGCACCATCGCCGGCCGAGGCGGTGATGAGCGAGCATCACGTCCCGGGCGTGAGCCTGGCGACCATCCGCGGCGGTGAACTGGTGTCGGCGGACGCCTACGGGCGAGTCGATGCCCGCGGCTCAGCCCCGGTCACCAGCCAGACCCTCTTCCGGGTGGCGTCGGTCAGCAAGCAGGTCACGGCGCTGGGAGTACTCCGGCTGGTGACCGAGGGACGGCTCGACCTGGACAAGGACGTCAACTCCTACCTGGTCCGTTGGCGCCTGCCCGGCACCGGCCAGTCGCCGGTCACCGCGCGGCACCTGCTGGCGAACGTGGCGGGCCTGGCCACCGAACCCGATCACGCGGCGTACGGGCACGACGAACCGCTGCCGACCGCGCTGGAGGCGCTGGCCGGAAGGCATCCGGCCCGGACGCCGCAGGTCCGGCCGAAGTGCCCGCCGGGGCAGTTGTTCGAAAAGAACAAGAACAACTACCTGGTGCTTGATCTCCTGATGACGGATATCACCGGCCGCGCATTCCCGCAGCTCATGAAGGAGCTTGTCTTCGAACCGCTGGGCATGGTGAACAGCAGCTTCGACCCGTTGTGCCCCGCGACGGCCAGCCAGCCGGTCGCCCGCGGGCATGACGCGTTCGGCATCCCCGTGGCAGGGCTGGGCCCGGCGCATCCCGCCATCGCGGCGGGCGGCCTGTGGAGCACCGCCGAGGACATCGCCAAGGCTCAGCTCGAGATCAGGCGCGCCTACCTCGGCCAGTCGGCGCTGATCACGCAATCGCTTGCCGAGCAGATGCTGACGCCCACGCCGGGAACCCTGTACGGGCTGTCCACCGTGGTCGATCACTTGCAAGCGGACCTCGATTTCGGGAGCGTCGGGGAATTCACCGGCTACTTCGCCGTGGCCATGTGCCGGATCCGCAGCGGCGATGGCTTCGTCTTGCTGACCAACGCCGATGGCGGCCGGGAGATAGCACGGATCATGGCCGACCCGGCGGGGGACAGCGGGGAGTTCGGCCGGCTAGCGGAGGCCCGCAGGATCGCCACCGCCACCGACGCAGGCCGGGAGCCCTGATTCAGATGACGTTCGGGATAGCCGGGTTCGGGTACGCGTTCGGCGCGGATCAAGAAGTCAGCGAGGTGGCCGGGCAGTACGTGTCTGACCCGGAGCGGATCCTTCGCTGGGGGTGCCAGACCTTTCACCGGGCGGCCCCCTCAGTCACGGCGACGGCCCTGGCCGCGCAGGCGGCCAGGGATGCCGTCAACCGGGCCGGCATCAGCCTCGATAGCGTTGACCTGCTGGCCCTTGCGGTCTCTGAGATACCGGAATACCTGCACTGGGACTCCTCGGCCGCGCTGGCCAGGGAACTTGGCCTCGGGGAGCGGCAGACGATGCTGCTCACGGAGGGATGCGCTGCGGGCGTTACCGGCCTGGGGCTCCTCGCGGGGGTCTTCGCCGTCCAGCCCGAGATCGACACGGCCCTGTTCGTGGCGGTCAACCGGGTCAGCGAATTCCACCGCAACCGGATGAACGTTAACAACGCCGTGCACAGCGACGGCGCCGTAGCCGTCATCTTGCGCCGCGGCTTCCCCCGCAACCAGTGGCTGTCCACCGAGCAGTTCACCGATCCCGAGCTGTGCGAGTGGTTCCGGTGTGACTACGGCGGGGCTATTGCCCCGGTCCCGCCACCGCAGTGGTCCAGCCTGATCGCGGAAGCGGGGAACGAGCGCATCCACGCGCACTTCGATAAGAACCCCCGCCGGCTCCGGCAATTCCTCGGCTTGCTCAGCACGCGGTCCTTCGACGTGGTCGACCGGGCATGCAAGCGGGCCGGGATCGGCATCGACGCGCTCACGCACCTGCTGTACCTCAACGACAGCCGGGACGTCATCGAGGACGTCGCGCGGTCAGTCGGGATACCACTGGACCGCACCAACGCCACCGTCGCGGCGCGGCACGGGCACATGGGCGCCGCCGACCAGCTCACCTCCCTCGGCCTGATGCTCGATGCCGGTGAGATCAACCCGGGAGACGCCGTCGCGCTGAGCGGCACGTCGATCGGCATGCGCTGGTATTGCAGCCTGGTGCGGATCTGATGACGGGAGACGCGAGCCCCCTGACGGCCGGTGCGCTGAGTGCCGGGCAGGCACTGCTGGATGAACTGCGCTCCGCGGTCACCGATCGCCGGGAGCCAGGCCCGGCCGCCCGGCACGCGCTGGCCGGCATGGCCGATCCGGTGGTGATGCACAAGGCGGGCAGGCTCCTGGCCCGCCTGGAGCCGCGGGGGGAGTCGCTGCCCAGGGTCCGGGTCGCGATCGCGGCCACCTGCACCATCGGCGCTTACGAGAACCTGCTGCGGGCCGCCGTGACCGGCGCAGGCGTGCTGCCCGTCATCGAGCCCGGAGCGTATGCCAGCTTCGAGATGTCGCTGGCGACGGCAGGCTTTGCCGGCCATGGTGACCCGGACATCGTCGCCCTGCTCATCGACGAGTCCTACTTCCTGCCCCGCGACTGGGACGGCGGCGATGCGGCAGCGCTCGTGCGGTACCTCCAGACGCGGCTGGCGGCGTTCCGGAGCCTGTTGGCGTCGTGCCTGGCGCGCAGCCAGGCGACCCTGGTGCTGCACACCGTGCCGATCCCGAACGAGGTGCTGGACACCCTGATCAGCTGGCGCGGCCGGGCATCGGTTGCCCAGGCATGGCACCAGCTGAACGCCGGCCTGCTCGGCTTGGCCGAGGAGCACCGCCAGGTCATGGGCATCGACTTCGCCGCCCGGCTCGCGGATGCCGCCTTCCCCGCCCGCGATGAGCGGATGCGCCAGTACGGGGACATGCCGTATACCGACGGCGCGCTGCTGCTCCTGGCCCAGCAGGTCCGCCGGGCGGTCCAGGCGAAGCGGGGTCTGTCCCGCAAGGTGCTCGCGCTCGACCTTGACAACACCCTGTGGGGAGGCGTGGTCGGCGAGGCCGGGGGCGCAGGCCTGGAGATTGGCGGCTTGTACCCGGGGAATTGCTACCTGGCCCTGCAGCGCACGGTCCGGCGGCTCCGGGAACAGGGCGTGATCCTCGTGCTGGCCAGCAAGAACGACCCCGAGGTGGCCGAACGGGTGCTAGCCGAGCATCCCGAGGTAGTGCTCCGGCCGGGGGCATTCTCGGTCCGTGCCGTCAACTGGTCGGCCAAAGCCGAGAACATTCGTCAGGCCGCGCGGTCGCTGAACCTGGCGACCGGGTCGTTCGCCTTCATGGACGACTCGGATGTCGAGCGGTTTGCGGTCAGCAGCGAACTGCCCGATATCCCGGTCATCTCCGCCGCGGGCGAGCCGGCCTACCTGGTCCGCTCGCTGGTGCAACCCGGGTGGTTCGACGTCATGACGCTGACCGATACCGACCGGCAGCGCGCGGACCTCTACCGGGCGCGGGCCGAGCGCAGCGAGTTCGAGACGGGATTTGGCACCCCGGAGAAATACCTGCGGGCGTTGGGCCTGCGCCTGGAGGTCGCGCCCGTGACGGAATACACGCTGGTCCGGGTGGCCCAGCTCGCGGCGCGCACCAACCAGTTCAACCTGACCGGGATTCGCTTCGACGAGACGGCTACCGCCGGCCTGAATGACAACGGGGATTACCTGGTCGGCTCCATCTCGGTAGCGGATCGCTTCGGTGACGAGGGCATCGTAGGCGGCCTCTGGGTCCAGCTTGGCAGGCGCTCCTGGACCGTGCTGAACATGGTCTTGAGCTGCCGGGTGCTCGGGCGCGGTATTGAGCTCGGCGTGGTCGGATGGCTGGCCCGGCGAGCGCGCAGCGCTGGCGTGACCGCGCTCAACGGGCGGTACGTCCCGTCTGGACGCAATAGGGTATCGGCGGGCTTTTGGGAGAACGCCGGATTCACCAGTACAGCAGATGGCGAATTCACCCTTGACCTGGAGAAATCGACAGTTGACGTTCCAGAATGGATCACCTTGCGCGAACGGGATGGTCAATCGACATGAATAATGAATCAAAGATCGGCGACGTTGTCCTGGATGCACTCAGCGACGTCCTGCAGGAGCCCGTGGGCGGGCTTGCGGCCGAGCCGGCGCTGGCCGCGCACGCGTGGACGAGCCTGGCCTCGCTCGAAGTGCTGGCGCAGCTCGAGAATGAGCTGGGCATCGTGCTGGACCTGCGCGCCTTCAACGCGGTCCGTACGGTGGACGCCCTTATCGAGCTGGTCCGGGCCACCGCTAATGCGGCGGAAATGCCGGCCTCATGATACTGGGAGTCGACCACGTCGGCCTGATGACCAATGACCCGGACGCGGTGGGGGAGTTCATGATCGCGCTCGGATTGCGGAAATCTGACTCGGGGGTGGCCGACGATTACGGCGTAGCCTGCGAGTTCTGGGGGACGCCGCAAGGCTCGGCTATCGAAGTGGTCTCGCCCGTACGGGAAAATTCGTCCGTGAGCGACATGCTCGGGCGGAGCGGGCCGGGGCTCTTTCACGTGGCCTTCCTCGCCGACGATATCGAGCTTGAGTTCAGCCGGCTGAGAAGGAAAGGGTTCGCGGCCGTCGATTCCCGTCCATGCCGGGGCGCGCGCCCCGGCATGAAAGTGGCCTTCATGTACCTGCCCAAGCCCGCGGGCATCCTGGTGGAACTGGTCCAGTATGGCCGCTGACGACGGGCGGCCCGTCAATGAAGACTGGCCAGGATGACCCGGGCCATGGCTTGCTCGCCGGCCGCGTTAGGATGCATCGGCATTGCCCTGGACGTGGGTATCATGCCTTCCACCCATTTGTCGTCGGAGGACTGGCAGGCATCGTGCCCGATGCTGCCCTGATAGGTGTCGACATAGCTGACGCCTACTTTCCTGGCCGAGGCTGCGAGCATGGCATTCAGGCCGGTCTCGACGGTGCGCAGGTACGGCACATCGTCGCGCGCTATGGGCACGAGCGGCCAGCAGCCGTTTCCGCTGACCGGGAGGATGTCCGGGTAGCCGATGAGGAGGATCCGCGCGCCCGGGGATCGCTGGCGGATCTGCGTGAGCATCGCCACGATTTTCGGCGCGGTGCGGGCGATCGCCTGGGCCAGCGTGTCGGTGCCGCCCGCCGTGTAGTGCTCCATGCACGGCGCCCCCTTCCACAGCTGGGTCAAGCTGAGCACGCCACAGGTGGCAACGATGTGGCTGAAGCCGATGTCATCGCCTCCAACCTGGACCGTGACCAGCGTGTCGGCGGGGGACAGCGCGCTGATCTGCGGCGGGTTGGCCCGATCGTTGGCCTGCTGGGGATGGCTTATGTCGTAGGTCGACGCGCCAAAGCAGCTCATGTTGGTGAAAGAGCGCGGTCGCAGCGCCCGCGCGACAAGCTCGGGGTAGTCCTCGTCGGAGCGCATGCACCCGCTTGGATTGATCGCCTCGTCAGTGACAAGCGGGGCGGACGTGTACGAATCGCCCAGCGCGACATACGATCCGTCGCTTAGGTTGCTGTGGGCCTGTGCGGGAAGAGATCCGGCCGCGACCGGCCCGGCCTCCTGAGTGCCTTTACACGAGCACAACAGGACCGGCAAGAGAATCCCCGTGATGACGACGCCCGCGCTGCGGCCAGGGCGCCGCCAGGTGGTTTTCGGCATGCTCATCACGCTAAGAACCGCGCGCCTGGCCCGCAATCGTGCTAGCTCGTATTTTTGCCCTCCGGCTAGCCGTCCCGGCTGCGGGGTGCCGGCCCCGGCATATAGAGCGCGTATTGCTGGGGACGCTAGGCTTTCCGCCTGGTGGAATTTAGGATAGTTAAAATGGAGGCGCAGATGGATGGCAGCGGGTCCGTCTCCCGGTCTTACCTGGTTACTGCCGACGAAGCGAAGGGGGCGGCGCCTCGCGAATGGCTTTCGGAAAACCGCCCTGCGCTCAAGGAGCTGCTCTATGAGCATGGCTCTCTCTTGTTCAGGGGATTTGACATCGAGTCGCCCGAAGAGTTCCGCGCGCATGCCAAGGCGCTGTGCCCCTCGCTGTACGAGAAGTACGCGGACCTGCCCGCAATAGAGGACATAGAAGCTGTCTACCATGCAACGCCGTACCCGGCCGATGCCACGATCGAGTTCCATAATGAAGGGTCACACCTCCCGCAGTGGCCAACAATGCAGTTCTTCTACTGCACGGTGCCCGCGGCTTCCGGCGGTGAGACGGCGGTAACGGACGGCCGGGCCGTAGCCCGGGAGCTGCCGGCCCAGATCATGGACTCGCTGGCCAGGCACGGCCTCAGGTATATCCGCCACTTCCACGCCGGCCTGGACGTTCCCTGGCAGGAGTTCTTCCGCTGCGACGACCGGGACGAGGTGCTGAGGATATGCGCGAAAGGCGGGATGCGCGCGCAGTGGCGGCCATCGGGCGCGCTCCGCGTCGAGCGTGACGCCGCCGCCGTCAGGCGGCACCATGCAATCGACGCGCACGTGCCGTTCCATCAGATCCTCCTTTTCCATCCAGCCATGCTGGACCCGATGACCAGGAGAACCCTGGCGAGCGTTCTCCCGGAGGATGAGCCTCCGCGCGACGTGCGCCTTGGCGATGGCTCCGAAATACCGGACGACATCGTGCTGGACATCCGCCGGATCTACCACCAGCTGGCCGCGCCGGTCTACTGGCAAGAGCATGACATGCTGCTGATAGACAATGAACTGGTCGCGCATAGCCGCTGGCCGTACTCGGGACCGCGGGAGCTCTTCGTGGCCATGGGCGAGATGCGCGGAGTGTGAGCGAACAAGAGCCTCGCCTGCCGCTACTGTCCGGTAACTGTGTTGGCTTCCGCGCAATTCGCGGAAGCCAACACAGTTACCGGTTTCCTGGTTCGCTGATTTGCCGGCAGCGATGGCGCCAGCGGGCGCTCGCTAAACGGCGCTTGCGGCAGGGGTGCCGCGTAGGATCGAATTATCCTCGAACGTGGCGGCGGGGCCGGTCCCCGCGTCACTGAGATCCAGTCGGCCGCTCTGGCCGAAGAATGCCGCCGGATTACGCCAGAGCACCTGGTCGACGTCGTCCTGGCTAAACCCGGTCGCGAGCATCGCCTCGCCAGTCCTGCGGGTAGCCAGCGGGTCGCTCTTCCCCCAGTCCGCAGCGGAATTGACCATGATCTGCCGGGTGCCGTACCTGCGGAGAAGGGCCACCATCCGGCCGGGATCCATTTTCGTGTCCGGGTATATCGAGAAGCCCAGCCAGCAGCCTGAGTCACGCACGGGCTCGACGGTCAGCTCGTTCAGGTGATCGAGCACCACCTGGCCGGGATCGATCCCGGACTCCCCGATGACCGCGAGGGAGCGCAGCGTGCCGGCCAGCTTGTCCCGGTGCGGCGTGTGCACGAGCGCGGGGAGCTGCGCGTTGATCGCAAGCTCAAGCTGGCGGGCGAACGCGCTGTCCTCCGCTGGCGTCATTGAGTCATAGCCGATTTCGCCGACGGCCACGACGCCGTCCTTCACCAGGTAGCGCGGCAGCAGGTCCAGTACCTGCGCGCACCGCGGGTCGTTGGCTTCCTTGGGATTCAGCGCGATCGCGCAATGGTGACGGATCCCGAACTGCGAGGCGCGGAATGGCTCCCAGCCGATCAGGCCGTCGAAGTAGTCGGTGAAGCTCGCCGCGGACGTCCGCGGCTGGCCGAGCCAGAAGGCGGGCTCTACCAGGGCGCGCACCCCGGCCGCGCGCATGGCCGCGTAGTCGTCTGTGGTGCGCGAGGTCATGTGAATGTGCGGGTCGAAGATGATCACGTCGGCGAGACCTTCCTAGACATCCACCGGGCCAGCGGGAACGCCAGCGTGATGGCGGCAGCGGTGCGCGGGGCACGGGCCTGCACGGCCAGCGCGCCCTGCAGCGGTATCAGGGCGAGGATCCCCCTGCTCACCGCCCGTCGTACGGTCGGCGCCGAAGGATCGCTGATGGCGCCGAGCTGCGCGCGGCCGAATGTCGCCACATAGGCGGACAGCAGGACCCAGCTGACGCGTCCCAGCGGGCTTCGCGCACCGCGGGTGGCGGCCAGGCGGCCGGCGGTCAGCGTGGTAACGGCCAGCGTGACGGCCGGCAGGCGGCTGTCCGTCCCGGCCACCTCGCCCCGGCTGAGCGAGGTTACCGACAGCGTGTGCGCGGCGATGGCGGCCGCCGCGGGAAGCGCCCGGGATAGCCGGCCAGAGCCCGCGCCGAGCAGCACGTCGCAGGCCCGGGCGGCCGCCATCACGGCCGGGCCGGCTGGCGTGGATTTCAGCCCGAGATCATAGGCCCAGGCCAGGCTGGCCAGCGGTACCGCGACCGTCAGCGCCCGGCGCCCGCCCGCAGTGCCCGCGATTGCGATCCCGGCGGCGGTCAAGCCGGTCGCCAGTCCCAGCGCGACCTCCGGTCGTACCCGGTCAGAGGGGATGGGCCGCTCCGGGCGCTCGGCCGCGTCGACCATCCGGTCGGCGTAATCGTTGAGCGCCATCCCGGCCCAGTACAGGCAGACCGAGGATGCGGCCAGCGCCGGGGTGCGCGAGCCAAACGGCCAGCCGGCCGCGGCCGCCCCGGCGAGGCTGTCCCCGGGAACGGTCAGTGCCGCCGGGGCCCGGACCAGTTCGGCGACGGCCCGCGGCGACGGCAGCCATGACATCACTGCTGGCCGGCCCACTGGGTAAGCGCCGCGAACTGCTCGGCGAGACCGTGTGCGGCCTCGCCGACCGGGTCCTTGAAAAAGAAGGCGAGCGGTGCGACCGGACCTGATTGGCCCGTCGCGTACGCATGCGACATCAGCCGGGCGAGAGCGATCACCAGCGGCGCGCCCAGAGCCGAGTCACAGCCCTGCCAGGTGAACTGGAAGGTCATCCGGACACCGAGGAAGCCGTCGAAGGTAACGTGGTCCCACGCTGTCTTCCATTCGCCCATGTCCGCGACCTGGTCGATGTGAATGACCTGCTCAACGTCGCCGCCCAGCGGCGCGGCGAGCACGCGGCTCTTGGACGCTAGCTTGCTCGCCGCGGCCGCCGGGTCGGCTAGCGTCGCGCCGTCTCCGCCGCCGAGCAGGTTGATCCCGCTCCAGGAGCGCACTCGCAGCGCACGCTGCGCGAACATCGGCGCCAGCGCCGACTTCACCAGGGACTCACCGGTCTTGGCGTCGCGGCCGGCGTACGGGAGGCGCTCGGAACGTGCGAGTTCGTCCAGCGCGGGCAGCCGCGCCCCGGTGGAGGGCGTGAAATCGACGTATGGGCACCCGGCGCGGAATGCCGCGTATGCGTACCGCGAACTGGGCGGCAGGACGCTCAGGCCGTCGGCCATGGCATCCTCCAGGGCGGCCAGCGATGCATGGTCCGGGCACGGAACGGCAGGCGGCTCCGTGGAGGCGACGTTGACGACCACCACCAGGTCCAGGCGGTGGCGCTCGCGGAACCCGGCGATGTCCGCAGCCAGCGTGGCCGGATCAGGGCCCGGCCCTGATCCGGCCACGCTGGCCGCGCCGGGCCGGATCTCCGCGTCCGCCGCGACCAGGTCGTCGAGCACGGCGTCGAGTATCCGGGCCGGAAGCACACCGCCTTCCGCCAGCCGCTCCGCTCGCTTCGTCAGCGGCGTTACCGCGATGTCGTGGCCGCCGAAGACAAGGTCACCGATTGCGGGCAGGGCGCAGCCGGCGAAGAAAGGCAGCTCTGTCACGCAGCCTACGGGGGCCGACAACCCGCACTTGACCGCGGCCACCCCGGCGACGACCGTGGTCGCGATTGAGCCGCGAGCGCCGATCAGCCACACGCCGACCTTCATTATCCCTCCCTGTGGCGCGCGTGCGCCTATAGCCCGCACCCTAGGAGGGCCGGCTATATCGGCGATATATGCCGAAGAGGAGGGTTATCGCGAACGGCGGTCAGCGGGCGCCCCGGGCGATTTCCCACCCCCGCGATCTGGCTCCAGGTAGCGCAATACCGCAAGCACCCTGCGGTTGTCGTCCTGGGACGGGGGCAAGCCAAGCTTGGTGAAGATGTTGCCAACGTGCTTTTCGACAGACCTTTCCGTGACTACGAGAAGCTCGGCGATGGCGCTGTTGGAGCGGCCCTCTGCCATCAGCGCGAGCACGTCGCGCTCGCGGGTCGTCAGTTCGGTCAGCCCGACCGAACGCCGGTCGAGCAGTTGAGTCACCACTTCCGCGTCGAGCGCGGTCCCGCCGGCGGCGACCCTGGCGAGCGCTTCGACGAACTCATCCACGTCGCCCACGCGGTCCTTGAGCAGGTAGCCGACGCCGGCCGCGCCTGCCCGGGAGGAATCACCGAGAAGCTGGGTGGCGTACCACGTCTCGATGTACTGGGAGAACACCAAGACGCCGAGGCCCGGGTGCTCCCGCCGGAGCTCGACCGCGGCGCGGATCCCCTCGTCGGTGAATGTGGGCGGCAGCCGGACATCCACCACGGCGACATCGGGATGATGGGCCGCCACCGCCGCGCGCAAAGCGTCGGCGTCGGCAACCGCAGCGGGCACCTCATACCCGCGATCGGTCAGCAGGTCGGCGAGGCCAGCCCTGATCACGCCTGAATCCTCTGCGATCACGATACGCACCGGTGTTTCTCAGCCTCCTCACGCGTCAGTCGGCAACTCAACCGTCACCACCGTCGGACCGCCGCGAGGGCTGCTGACGTCGAGGGTGCCGTCCACCGTTCCTATCCTGTGGCGTAGCCCGTGCAGGCCCCCGCCGGCCTCGAGCCGGGCGCCGCCCACGCCGTCATCGGTGATCCGGACCCGCAGCAGGCCGGGTATGTGCACCACTTCCATGACGGCACGCCGCGCCTTGCTGTGCTTGCCGACGTTGGCCAGCAGCTCGGCGGCGCAGAAGTACGCGATGGCCTCGACCGCGGGTGAGGCCCGACGGGGCATGTCGATGACCATGTCCACCGGAACGACGCTGTGCGCCGCGAGGGTGGTCAGGGCAACGTCCAAGCCGGCGTCGAGCGCTGGCGGATGGATCCCGCGGACCAGTCCCCGCAGTTCGTCCATCGCCTCGTTGAGGGTTTTCTGGGCAACGTCGACAAGCTCGAAGGCGCGGCCGACGTCAGGCCCGCCGCCAGGCTCGTCCCGCACGCGGAGCTTGTCCTTGGCCATGCCCAGCCGCATGGTGACGGCGATGAGGCGGGCCTGGGTGCCGTCATGCAGGTCACGCTCGATGCTGCGCAGGCGGGCGGTCGAGTCCTCGACCGCGCTCGCGCGGCTGCGCTCCAGTCCTCGCACCCGCTCCGCGGAGGTCTCGCCGAGCAGTCGGCTGATCAGCGAAACATCCAGCGCATTCGCCATCCGCAGGCACCACGGCGCCGCGAGCATGACAGCCGCGCCCGCGGCAACCACGGGCAAGGTGGCGGGCAGGGAGAGAATCTGGAGGCTGGTAAACGGCACGGGGGAGGCGAGGACCGGGACAGGAGAGACACCCGGATGCGGTTGGTAGGTGAATCCATGGAAGATTTCCCACCAAATCGGATAGGTCAGGTAGTAGGGGCCGGCAACCCAGTAGCAGCCCGCCGCCAGGAACCCGACCGTGGCAACCGGGAACTTCAGCAGCAGGTAGGCGCGCGTCCGCCAGCCGACAGCGTCGGTGAGTGCGGATTTAGTCCAGCCGACGATTCCCCGCCCCGGCCGGAAGGGCGGTGGCGGCGCTGGGACCCGGGCCGCCAGCAGGCGGAGCGCCCGGCTCCGGTGGACCGTCCCGAGGCGGCGCACATACGGCGTTGGCGCGGCCAGAAGCGGCAGCCCAATGAGCGTAAAAGACGCATATATGCCGACACCCAGCGACGCTGCCGTGAATGCGAAGCCCGCCAAGGCCAGTGGCCAGCCGAGCAGCGCGTACCTAGACGCGGCCCGGCCGCGCCGGGTCAATGGCCCGGTGAGCAATCGAGCGCAGATCTTCATAGATTTATCCTCGCGGGCGGCAGCAGCCAGACACTATAGGGGTACCCCCCTGGGTCCGAGTTCGGCTAGCCACACCGCACGGTGCCGCTGAGTCACGGTGCCGCCGCGTCGGCTGGCCTGCGGGTTCGGGTACCCGAACCTTAAACCCGGGGGAGAGTACCATCGATATCCGGGCCGCCGCACCCTACGGTTTAGTTATGCGACTACACGAATCACGCCATGCAGGCAGGCCACAGAAGGCGGCCAGTCGCGGCGGGAACCTGCCGCGCTTGGGCGGCTTGCTGCGAGTCTACTTCGTCCTCCTCGCCATCTTCGCCGTGCACAACTCGGTGCTTACGGTCGGCTCGATAATAGTCTATGCCCACGCTCGTGCCACCGGATCGCATTCGCATGTCCCGTTTGGCTCCCTGGTGTTCTACATCGCAAGCAACGTAGCGCTAGTCCTTTACGTGATCTATCTGTTCTTCCTGATGTCGCGGCGGCGCAAGTCAGCTATCATAAATAATGTAGTCTTCAACATCCTCTCGGTAGTATTTCTCGTTTCCTGGCATGCAATCGGGGAGAAATCGAATACGGGCACGATCGTCGACTCGGTGCCGAACCTGCTTATCGCAGCCTACTTCCTGCTATCTAGAGGAGTGCGGAATACCTTCGTCATCGACCGTTATGGCAGGTCAATCACCTGACGAGCACGGTCGGTTACCGCGAGAGGCCCGCGCGGCCCGGATGAGATCGAGGACGGCCCTGCCATCGGCAAGCTCACTGAGCTTCAGCGGGCGCTGGCTTCCTGTCTTCTCCCAGGCGAACAACCGCGACAGGTCGCGTAGCCGGTAGCGTCCGGGCCCGGTCTCCTCGGCAAGGCGCACGTCCACCAGGCGTTCCAGCGAAGCTTCCACCGCCTCGGGCCGCTCGGCGAGGAGTGTCGCGACGACCGGGACACCGAGGCTGGGCTCATCCAGCAGGCCCATTGCCCGGAACGCGCTCGTCGCCAGCTGATCAATCGGATCCTCGCTGCTGTCAAGCGCCCGGTAGCTCACCTCGAAGGCTGCCCGCACGCCCAGGTTGCCCACCTGAAGCTGATCGAGCCGGGTCCGCGAATCCGCCAGCCGCTCGGCGAAGACGCGCAGGGACCATCCGGGACGCGCGACCAGCCGTGCTCCCGCGATCCGCAGGGCGAGGGGCAGCCCGGCGCACAACCGCGCGATCATCAAGGAGGCGTCTGGCTCAGCCGCGACCCGGGCAGGTCCGGCGAGTTCCCCGAGGAACGCCACGGCCTGGTCCTCCGACAGGATGTCCAGGTGCATGTGGGCGGCGCCGTCCAAGGTGGCCAGGATCCCGCGGCTCGTGACAAGGATCGCGCAGCCGCCGCGGGCTGACAAGATCGCAGACACCTGATCAGCGTCGTCCACGTTGTCGAGGACCAAGATCATGCGATGGTGGGCGAGTCGCGAGCGGAGCAGCGCCGATGACTCGTCGGGGTCGGCGGGGGTCGTCTCCGCCTGGTCTAGCAGGCGGAGAAGCCGGTGCAAGGCGGCCGAGGCCGTCAGTGGCTGCGCTCCCAGGGTGGATCCTTGCAGGTCGAGGTAGAGCTGGCCATCCGGGAACTGCGGCGCAAGCCGGTGCGCGGCCTCGATCGCGAGTGCCGATTTGCCGACCCCGGGCGGGCCATCAACGACCACGACCTTGGCCGACGTGCGGTCGTCCGGATCGAGCATCTCGGCGAGCCTCGACAGTTCCCATTCGCGTCCGGTCAGCACTCCGCTGGCCTTAGGAACCCGCAACGGCGCCACGCGTGCCGACGCGATGGTGACCGGTCTGTCACTGGTGGAGGCGTCAGTGAGCAGCGCCGTATCGGCGCTAAGGATCTGCTGGTGAAGCTGCTGTACCGGGCTGCTTGGCTCTACGCCAAGCTCATCGACTAGCAGCTTGCGCAGCCTCCGGTAGACCATCAGCGCATCGGCCTGCCGGCCGGCCCGGTACAGCGCGCGCATCAGCTGGCCATTCAGCCGCTCCTGAAGCGGATACTCCACCACGAGGGCTTCCAGCTCCGCCAGCGCCGTGTAGTCCTCATGGCAGCGCATGTATGTATCGATGCGAGATTCGATTGCCAGGAGTCGGAGCTCCTCGAGCCGGACGGTCTCCACCGCCACGGTCGGCGTGGGCGGGACGTCCATGAATGGCTTGCCCCGCCACAGTCGCAGTGCCTCATCCAAGCGGGCGAGCGCGGTCGGCAAAGCCCCGTCGGCCAGGGCTGCACGTCCTTGAACGAATAGCTTTTCAAATCGCTGGGCATCTGTCTGCCCGCTCTCTACATGCAACTGATAGCCGTAGACCTGGTATCCCCATTTATGGGTCGTGAGCGGGGGGGCCGTTCCGTCGTCCAGTGCGCGGCGGAGGTGGGAGACATATCCTTGCAGTAGCTTGCGTGCGCTCTGCGGCAGCTCTTCATCCCAAAGCTCCGCGATCAACCGCTCTGAAGGCACAACCTGATTCGCCGCGCACAAGAGCACCGACAGCAGCAGCCGCCATTTTGTCGGATGCAGCGATACCCAACGATCAGCAACCTGCACTTCAAGACGGCCGAGAACCCGATACCGCACCACGGACCTCCCTCAAAGGTGCGGCCCTGAAGACAAGCAGTGTTAGAGAATCGCTTACGTGGATCTCTTCTGCTATATATGGATCTCTTCTGCGATTCCATCCATGCCGGACCTTTATGACGCGCCACCCGTTTCCAGCACGTACCGGCGCAAGTTTAACACCGTTTCCACCCGGTTACAAGTGAGTAATTCTGTGCGACTTGGCGTCCCGCTCGGGGCGGCTTGGGCTGACCAGGGGCTGTCCGGGCTGGCGCTGCGGGGCGTGACGTCATGGCTGACGCCCCGGCATCAGCCGATTACTGGCCAGGTTTTCCTGATCACCGGCAAATCAGGAGCTTCGGCGCAGCCCGCAATCCGCGCTGCAATCGGTTGCGACCCTGGTGCCAATTTCAGCGCCTCTCGTAAGGAATCACTGGTCAGCGGCCCGAGATCGCAGCCTGTCCCCCGAGGTTCGGGTGCGCGCAGTGTAGGTAACCGAACCGCATAGTCGGGAGGTGCCCCCCTGGATTCGGCTGTCTCGTGGCCATGATGATCAAGCCATGGATGCTTCCGCCTCGCGGGTGTGTTATCCGGCGGCCATGGCGAGCGCGGCCGCCGGCAAGGGCGTGACGACAACCGACCTGGCCTCGCTGGCAGTGCAGGCGCAGCCGAAGCGCCTCCGGATAGACGCACAACTCCAGCACGGCCCGGCATCATCCAACACGCTCGCCCGCGTGCTCGGCGAGACCATCGAGCTGACCAATCTCCACCTGGAACAGATGGCGAAGCACGGCTACATCGAAGAAATGCTTGAACGGTCAAGCGGCCGGGACCGCTGGTGGCGCTCGGCGCGTGTAGAGCTTCGACTTCTCCCACGAAAGGAGCAGACGGCAGAGATGCACGCATTGATCGACGAGATTAACAGGATCAATTTTGCTGCTGACCTGGATGATCTGATGCGTTCCCAACTCGAGCAGGACAGGGGAGGGGAATGGGAAAGCCAGGTCCATTATTCTCGTGGCGTTATCCATGTCACGCCTCGCGAGTTCGAAGAATTTCTCGAGGAGTTTAACAAGCTGCTGGCACGCTACGAGCGGCCGGAAGGGGATGCCCGGCCGGATGCTCGCGCCATCTTGACGAGGCACATGACCTTCCCTGCTCCTCATCCACCCATCGACGAGGAGCGCGTGTTATGTTCTTCTCAAATGAGTCCTCCACTGAGTCCCCCACAGGGCTCGCCAGGCTCCCAGCGGGCAAGATTGCCAAATGGCTCTTCCTGGGGATCTGGATACTGCTTATCGCGGCGGCCATTCCGCTGGCCGGGAAGCTGTCCGGTCAGGAGAAGAACCCCGTCACGGTGGAGCTGCCCCGCGGCGCCCAGTCCACCGATGTCGCGGGGGTCGCCGACCGTTTCCCGGACGGGAACATCTCACCAGGCATCGTCGTCTACGTGAACTCCAGTGGCATCACCGGCGCTGACCGGGCGAAGGCCCAGGCTGACCGGAGTGCCTTCGCTAAGTACGCGGTGAAGCCGGTCGGACCGATCCTCTCATCGGCGGACGGCAAGGCACTGCAGGTGATCGTCGCGCTCAGCACCAACACCAAGACCCTGACCACCGACGCCCGCCAGGTTCGCGCCCAGGCACAGCAGGCCCTGCCCGCGGGGGTCGCCGCCCAGTTGACCGGTCCGGCCGGCAACGCCCTCGATGCCTACGATGCCCAGCAGCAGAGCACGAAGGCCGTGCTGCTGGTCACGATCCTGGTAATCGCCGTGATCTTGTTCTTTACCTACCGCAGCCCGGTGCTGTGGTTGCTGCCGCTGCTGAATGCCGGAGCCGCCCTCGCGGTCTCCGAGGCAGTGAGCTACCTGCTGGCCAGGTTCTTCGGCATGCCGGTCGATTCCGGCACCGCCGTCGTGGTGACGGTGCTCGTGTTCGGCGTCAGCACCGACTACGCGTTGTTGCTGCTGGCCCGTTACCGGGAGGAACTACGCCGGTGCCAGGATCGGCACGCTGCCATGGCGATGGCGCTCGGCCGGGCCGCGCCGGCGATTATCGCGTCCTCAGTGACCGTGAGCGTCAGCCTCCTGTGCCTGCTCACGGCCAGCATGGGATTCAACTACGTTCTCGGCCCCGCGGGGGCAATCGGCGTCCTGTGCGGCCTGGCCGCCATGATCACGCTGTTGCCGGCCCTGCTGGTCATCCTCGGCCGCTGGGTGTTCTGGCCGAGGATCCCCCGTGCCGGAGACCCGGACCCCATGGCCCAGTCGCGGTGGGCTCGCATAGGCTCCCAGATCGTCCGTCGGCCGCGGACGATCTGGGTCACCTCCGCCGTGGTGCTGGGCGCACTCGCGTTCGGCGCGCTCGGCCTCAAGACCGGGCTGGACAACGCGCACAGCTTCGTCGGCCACCCCGGTTCCATCGTCGGCGAGCAGATGCTGGCTGACCACTATCACGCCGGCCAGAGCGATCCCATCCGGGTTGTCGCCGCCCCGGCGGCCGCCGGCCAGGTGGTCAGCGCAGTCCGCGGCGTGCCGGGCGTGGCCCAGGTGCTCCCGGTGGAGCATTCCACCGACGGCCAGCTGATCAGGGTGGACGCCGTGCTGGGCGTCCCGACCGACAGTCAGGCGGCTACCGCTGCCGTGAACCAGGCCCGGACGGCCGTAGGCGCCATCCCCGGCGCGGGCGCCCAGGTCGGCGGCACCACGGCGAAGAACATTGACAAGGCGCTAGCGCAGGCGCACGACCGGCGGACGGTCATCCCGCTCGTCGTGGTCGTGGTCCTCGCGGTGCTGATCGTGCTGCTCGGGGCACTGGTTGGCCCGCTGCTGTTGATCCTCACCGTGCTGCTGTCGTACTTCGCCGCCCTCGGCATCAGCTGGCTGCTCTTCGCGCACGTCTTCCACTACGGCGCGGTCGACGTCCAGCTCATGCTCACCGGGCTCATATTCCTGGTGGCACTCGGCGTCGACTACAACATCTTCCTGGTCTCCAGGATCCGCCAGGAGGTCGCGCGATTCGGGCATCGCAGCGGCGTCCTGGGCGGCCTGGCCGCCACCGGGGGCGTCATCACCAGCGCGGGCGCGGTGCTCGCGGCAACCTTCGCCGCGCTGGGCACGGCGCCGCAGGTCGCCTTCGTCGAGATCGGGACGCTGGTGGCCGTGGGTGTCTTGATCGACACCTTCCTGGTCAGGTCGGTTCTCGTGCCCGCCTTGGCGCTGGACGTGGGCCGCGCATTCTGGTGGCCTGGCCGGCTGGCGCGCAATGCCACCGCCGGAGGAATCAGCAGCCCCACGGAGCGAGTCTCGCACGGATAACCGTGCGGTGGCGGGGGCACCCGGCGTCACGGGTGCCCCCGCCGTCACGCGCGCGGTGACCATATAGCACCCGCATAGCGCCGGCCGGCAGCCTGTGCAGGTGACCGGAGCGAGGATCCCCGGCCGTGGCCAGATCCGGGTGCCTCGCACAGTCAGCCGAAAGGGGCGGTCGTCGTGAGCATGGGGCCGTTGCGGGTAGCGGTGACGGGGGCGGGAATCGGCGGGCTGGCCGCGGCGGCGGCATTGTCCGGCCGCGGTATCGAGGTCGAGGTGTACGAGCAGGCGCCCGCCCTGCGGGAGGTAGGCGCGGGCCTGCACCTGGGCTCGAACGGGACCCGGCTCCTGCAGCGGCTGGGCCTGGCCGCGCAGCTGCGAGAGATGGCCGCGCAGCCGGCCGCGATGGAAGTCAGGAACTGGAAGGACGGCCGCGTCCTGGCCCGGCAGCCGATGGGCGCGTCCTGGGCGGCCGAGTTCGGCGCGCCCTATTACACCGTACACCGGGCCGACCTGCATGAGATGCTGGCCAGCCAGGTGCCGCCCGAGCGCTTGCACCTGGGCTGGAAGCTAGCCGGCTTCACGGAATACGGTGAAGCGGTCCGCCTGCAGTTTGCCGACCGCCCGACCTGTGATGCCGACGTGCTGGTGGGCGCGGACGGCATCCACTCGGTCGTCCGGGCGACCGTCGCGCCGGGCGGCGATCCCGTCTTTTCCGGCAACAGCGCATTCCGGGCGCTGGTCCCGGCCCGCCTGCTGCCCGAATCGGCTGCGAACACCATCCTGTTGTGGGCCGGCCCCGACGCCCGCCTGCTGTGCTACCCGGTGCGGGCTGGGCAGATGGTCACGTTCGTCGCCGTGATCACCGATCCGAACTGGACGATCGAGTCCTGGAGCACGCACGCTGACGTGGCCGACCTCGCCACGGTGTTCACTGGCTGGGAGCCCGCCGTGCAGCACATCGTCTCCGCGGTGACCCAGGCCGGACGGTGGGCGCTCTACGACCGGGAGCCGCTGAAACGCTGGAGCACCCGGAGGGTCACGCTGCTCGGCGACGCCGCCCATCCGATGCTGCCGCACCACGGGCAGGGCGCCAACCAGGCCATCGAGGACGCCGTTGCCCTCGCCGTCTGCCTCGCCGAGGTCCCGGCGGTCACGGTCGGCGCAGCGTTGCGCAGGTACGAGGCGACCCGGCGTCCGCACGCCACCCGAGTTCAGCTGGGCTCCCGCGGCAATGGCTCCCTGCGCATGTCATCCGGTGATTCTGGCCGGCCCGGCGCGGTGCAATCCATGGTCGAAGATTCCTCCTGGATTCAGCGCTACGACGTGGAACGCGACCTGGCTAGCTTAGCTAGCTAAGCTAGTACTACAACGGCGTCCCGGTCATGGCGGCGTCGCAAAATGCGCCGAATATCCGATTCACTCGCGGGCGGGCAGCCCCCCCGAGCCCCGGCCCGCCGCGAGTGCCGTCAGTTAT
>JAICUO010000544.1 GCA_025935815.1 Streptosporangiaceae bacterium | reverse complement strand
CTCCTGCTCAGCCTTGGCGACCGCGATCAGGATCCGCGCCGCTAGCCGCCCCGAGTCGGTGCCCAGGTCGATGATCCCGTCGGCCTCGGCGAACCGCACCCCGGCCTTGTCGAAGCGCGGGATGAGGTACTCCAGGTCCAGCGGCTCGCGGATGAACCGGTCCCACTTCCAGCAGAACACCACGTCCACCGCGCCCGCATCCACCAGCCGCAGCGCCTCCTCATACCCCGGCCGGTACTTCCCCGCCGCTGTCGGGTCCTTCCGAGTCACTCCGATGTCGTTGTCCGACAGCCGGTACACCACCGTCCAGCCGCGCGCCTCAGCTCGTTTCTCCAGGTCGGCGAGCTGGTTGGCGACACCGTGGCCGTCACCTAGCTTGTCCTTGCTGATCCGGGTGTAAATCAGGCATCGGATACAAGTCCCCATATGTGTTAATATAACAACCAGGAGCCGCCCTGCCGTCATCACCATCGCCTCAAGCAAGCCGCCGGCTGGGAGCTCACCCAGCCGGAGCCCGGGGTCTTTCGCTGGCAAACTCCCTCGGGCCGCGTCTATGCCACGGGGCCGACCACGTACGGCGTCTAACGCCGTTTCAGGCCGCTCCGGAGTCGCCCGCGCCCGGATCGACGTCCGGCTCGTCCTCAGTTCCCGATTCCGCTCGCTCGCGGGCGGTGATGGCCGAGAACGTGTCGTGCAGCGCCTGCCAGGCCTTGGCGAGGCTCGCGGACGGTGCCCCCTGAAGGTCCGCGCCGCGGATCGTGCCACCCGGGGTGGCCTCGTCACCCAGTGCCTGCAGGGCCTCATTGGCGGACTGCACGAGGACCGGGTCGGCCGCGACGATGGTGACGAGCTCACCGGTGACCTGGACGACCATCTGGCGCTTGCCGGCGTCCTCCGGCTGCTCGTCACTGGTGCCGGCGACGTCAGCGTCCCGCAGCGCGTCCTTAGCCTGGTTGAGGTCGACGCCGAGCGACGCTAGGACCCTCGCCGCGGCCGAGTCGGCATCGGTGAGGGTAGCTAGCAGCAGGTGGTGCGACCCGACTGGGTCCGCGCCGGCCAGCCTGGCCGCCATGCTGAGCGTGGCGTCGGCGGCCGGCGTGGCGGTCAGGCCCGATTCGCTGCCGTGCTCGGGCTCGGACAGCGCGCTCGCATCGCCTGGCCTGACGGCCAGGGCGGTGCGGCGGCGCAGCCAGCGCCTGCGCTGAGCGGACTCCAGCGTCGAGGGCGCGGGCAGCATGTCGAGAACCGCCGTACGGAACTTCAGCAGGTCGGCGTGCTCGCGCAGGACCTGGGCGGCGACCCCGTCGCCCTCCCGGATGAGGCCCAGCAAGATGTGCTCGGTGCCGATGTAGTTGTGGCTGAGTTGCAGCGCCTCTCGCAACGCGAGCTCGAGGACCTTCTTCGCCCTCGGGGTGAACGGGATGTGCCCGCTTTGCGGCTTCTTCCCGGTTCCGACGATGGCGGTGACTTCCTGGCGGATGCCGTCCAGGGTCAGTTTGAACTGGTCGACGAGGACGCGGCCGGCGAGCCCGTCGGACTCGTGGATCAGGCCGAGCAGGATGTGCTCGGTCCCGATGTAGTTGTGGTTGAGGGCGCGCGCCTCCTCCTGAGACAGGACGACGACATGGCGGGCCTTGGCGGTGAATCGCTCGAACATGAGCTAAGCCTCGCTGGTACTTTTAACCCAGTCAATACCATGCTACTAATAGGGGTAGACGGTCGTGTAGTCGCGACCGGGGAGATGCCCTGCGGGGGAGGCGCTGTGGGAGGATTGCGCGGTGGACTGGGAAGACCGGCTTGACGACTGGGAGCTTGAGCTCGAGCTAGGCGCCAAGCTCGACGGCTCGGAGTGGGTGCCGCTGGAGCGCGCGGCCGCTGAGACCGGCGTGTCCCGCGCCGCGCTGCGCACCTGGTACCGGACCGGGCAAATCGCCTCCCGGCTGGTTGACGGGCCGCACGGGCCGCAGCGGCTGGTGCCTTTGGAGGTGGTCGTGGCCCGTGCCGAGGCCTCCCCGAGGCTGCGCAAGACCGCCGAGCGGCGCCTTGGCGATGAGGCCCAGCTGGAGATCCTCCGCCACCGCGTGGACCAGCTAGAGTTCCGCCTCGCCAGCCTGGAGCAGCGTCTCCGGCCGGACCATCTCGGGCAGGACCATCTCGGGCAGGACCGTCTCGGGGAGCGCCGGCCTGCGGAGCGCGGGCCCGAGGACCACGACGCCAAGTAGCGCCCCGGCGCCGGCCGGTACCTCGTCCACCAGCGGACCGCGCTGGGGGCGGCACTGGCAGGCACCACGGATCGTTAAGGAGAGATCCTTTTAGATGGCGCCGAAGAGCCGGTCGCCGGCATCGCCTAGGCCAGGGACAATGTAGCCCTTGTCGTTGAGGTGAGTGTCGATCGCCCCGGTGACTACCCGCACGGCGGGTGAGGTGCCCTCTGGGAAGGCGTCCTCAACGCGGCGCAGGCCCTCGGGGGCGGCGAGCAGGCAGATCGCGGTCACCGTGGCGGCGTTGCGGGCCGCTAGCAACTCGATCAGCGCGACCAGCGTGCCGCCGGTGGCGAGCATCGGGTCCAGGACGAACGCCTCGCGGCCGGTGAGGTCAACGGGCAGCCGGTTGGCGTAGGTGGAGGCCTGCAGCGTGTCCTCATTGCGGGCCATGCCCACGAATCCCACGTCGGCCATCGGCAGCAGCCGGGTCATCCCATCGAGCATGCCAATGCCGGCCCGCAGGATGGGGACGATGAGCGGCTTGGGGGCGGCCAGCTTGACGCCCTGGGCCGGGGCGAGCGGCGTCTGCACCGTGACGGACTCAACCCTGACCTCGCGGGTGGCCTCATAGGCGAGCAGGGTCACCAGCTCGTCGGCAAGCGCGCGGAACTCCGCCGTGCCGGTCCCCGCGTCGCGAAGCAGGGTGAGCTTGTGGGTGACCAGCGGGTGATTAGCGAGCAGCGTGCGCATGGACAGTCAGTTTGTCAGACGCGACCTGGCCGAAGAGCGGGAGCTGGCAAGGTCGCGCTCGATGCGCTCGGCGGTGGCCAGGAGCGGGCGGAGCAGGTCCGCGACGATGCCGTCCAGGGTGCGGCGGCCGGCGTGGGTGGAGATGTTCACCGCGGCGATGGTCTTGCCATCGGCGTCGCGGATCGGCGCGGCGATGGACCGCACGCCTTCCTCCAGCTCCTGGTCGACTAGCGCCCAGCCCCGCGCCTTGATCTTGCGCAGCTCCTGGCGCAGCCCGCCCGGGCTGGTGATGGTGTGCCCGGTGAAATGGTGCAGGCTCACCTGGGCCAGGTAGGCGTCGATCCAATCGTCGGGCATGTCGGCGAGCATCACCCGCCCCATCGATGTGGCATAGGCCGGGAAGCGGGTGCCCACGCTGATCGCGACCGTCATGATGCGCTTGGTGGGGACGCGGGCGATGTAGACGACGTCCTCGCCGTCCAGCTCGCTGACTGAGGAGGACTCGCGGACCTGCTCGACCAGTTCTTCCAGGTGCGGCATCGCGACTTCGGGCAGCGTCAGGCTCGACAGGTAGGCGTAGCCGAGCTCCAGGATCCGCGGTCGCAGGGAGAACCGGCCGTTGTTGTTGTGCATGTAGCCCAGGCGGACCAGCGTGTGCAGGAACCGGCGGGCCGCGGCCCGGCTCAGCCCGGTGGCGGTGGCCACCTCCGACAGGGAAAGCTTGGGGTGATCGGCGTCGAAGGCCCGGATGACCGACAGGCCACGCTCCAGAGACTGGACATAATCGCCATCCAGCGGCGAGTCTTCGGTCACGGTCACTCCAGCGTCGCGGATGCCGCCGGCGGATTGGCGGCACTCCATCGTACGCTCTTCCGCGCGTTCGCTTTCTGAACCCTCGTGCGCTTGTCGGACGTGTCCCATGCATTAGCATGCCCTGGGAGCCCGCGAGCGACCACGCGGGGAGCCTCACCAGAACGCATGAACTTGAGGTGGAGTCATGGCTGTTTCATCGCGGACTCGCGTGGGCATCGTCGGCGCTGGCCCAGCCGGGCTCATGCTGGCCCAGCTGCTGTCCCTGCGCGGGATCGACTCCATCGTCATCGAGAACCGGTCACGCGAGTACTGCGAGGCACGCCAGCGGGCCGGAATGCTGGAGGCGGGGACGGTCGCCGCGCTGCGCGCCGCCGGGGCGGGGAAGCGGCTGGACGCCGAGGGACTCGAGCACGACGGGATCTACCTGCAGTTCAGCGGCGAGCGTCACCACGTGAACTTTCGCGAGCTCGTCGGCCGGACGGTCACCGTGTACGCGCAGACCGAGATCGTCAAGGACCTGATCGCGGCCCGGCTGGCCGCCGCCGCCCCCATCGAGTTCTCGGCGTCGCAGGTGTCGGTGTCTGGTGTAACCACCGACGCCCCGGTCCTGTCCTATGTCGACGCGGCGGGCGTGGCGCACGAGGTGACCTGCGACGTGATCGCCGGGTGCGACGGATTCCACGGGATCTCCCGGCCACTGGTGCCGGGCCTGTCGGTCTACGAGCGCTCTTATCCGTACGCCTGGCTGGGCATCCTCGCCGACGCGGCGCCGTCAACGGATGAGCTGATCTACTCCCGGCACGAGTCAGGGTTCGCGCTGTACTCGATGCGCTCGCCGGATGTCAGCCGGCTCTACCTGCAGGTCCCGGCGGAAGAGGATCTGCAGGCCTGGTCCGATGACCGGATCTGGGCGGAGCTGCAGAAGCGGTTCGGGCTACCGGGCTGGTCGGTCTCCGAGGGGCGGATCACCGACAAGTCGATAACGCCGATGCGCAGCTTCGTCGCCGGGCCGATGCGGCACGGCCGCTTGTTCCTGGCCGGGGACGCGGCGCACATTGTCCCGCCCTGCGGAGCCAAGGGCCTCAACCTGGCGGTCGGCGATGCGATAGTGCTCGCCTCGGCGCTGTCGGCCCTGCTGGTCGAGGGATCGCCAGCACTGGCCGACGACTACTCCGACGCCTGCCTGCGCCGGGTGTGGCGGGCCACCCACTTCTCCTACTTCATGACCTCGATGATGCACGTCCTGCCAGGCGACCCGTTCGACGACGCGATCCAGCGCGCGCAACTCCGTTACGTCACCTCCAGCCATCCAGCGGCGACCTCGCTGGCCGAGAACTACTCGGGCTACGACTCACCCGTCGTCGGCGGGTGACTGGCCCGGGTCGCCGCCGGCTAGCGCCGGGGGCGTAGCGCTCGCGCGAGCAGGGCCGACAGCGCGGCGGCCACCCCGGTGCTGGAGAGGGTCAGCTCGTCGGGCGCCCCGTCGGGGTCGAGCAGGCGCAGCGCGGTCAGCCGGTGCCCGATCGTGGCCACCTCGTACCGGATGGCGGTAACGAGGTTGCCGCCCGACCGCGACGTCCAGCCCTCGGTGCCGTG
>JAICUO010000464.1 GCA_025935815.1 Streptosporangiaceae bacterium | reverse complement strand
CAAGGGGAGACAGCCGTGACTGGGAACATGCCCGACGATGCCCGGATCCTGGCGCAGCGCCTAGTCGGCCCGGCGGACCCGGAGCTCACCTGCGAGGAGTGCTTCGAGGTGCTCGACGTGTACGTCGAGCGTGAGCTGGCCGGGGGCCGGGCCGGCGCGGAGATGCCGGAGATGCGCGCGCACCTGGCCGGCTGCTCGGCCTGCCGCGAGGACTACGACAGCCTGCTGGCCTTGCTGCGGAAGGGGTTCGGCGCGTAGATCGCCGCCAGCCGGGCCAGCGCGAGCGCGGCGAGCAGCAGCCCGAAGTCGCGCAGGGCGATGTCCCACAGCTTGACGTGCCCGCCCCCGGCCGCGCTGATGATCACCAGGTTGGTGATGATCCCGCCCAGCCAGCCGGCCACCACGTAGGGCGCGAAGCGCGGGGCCAGGAACACCAGCACCCCGGCGACCATCTCGACGACGCCGACGCCGTACATGAACTGCTGGGGCGTCACGCCGATCAGGTGCGGGAAGCCGGCCCACAGGTAGCTGGGCCAGAAGGTCATCCAGTTGAAGAACTTGTCCAGGCCGAACAGGAACGGCGCCGCCGTGAACCCGGCCCACAGCAGGAGGAAGGCCTGGTAGGCCGGCTCGCGGATGTCGCTGGCGAGCGGGCCCAGACGCCCGTTGATGATCGGGCGCTGCGTCTCGTTCGGGGCGATGGTCTGGTGCATGTCGTTACCTCCAGGGTGGGACGGCAGGCCGGCTGACGGACTGTCATGCCGTGTGAGTGTCGCGGCGGGGGTGAAGTCTTACCGGCCTGGCGGTAAGAATGCCGGCGTCGGGTGCCACTAACCCGGCATGAGCCAGCCCTCAGTCCCGCACGTCCCGGCGGCGCCCCGCCCACTCCGGGTACTCCGCCTGCCCGGCGCGGCGCGGGTCGTTCCTCGCTACTGCGTGACAGCGGTCTGCGCCGGGAGCGCCGGGGTCCACGCCGCGCTCGTCCAGCCGCACCTGGCGGAGGCAGGCCCGCCGCTGGGGGCGGCCTTCGCCGCCGCCGCGGCCGTGGCGGCCCTCGCTGCCCTGGCGGTACGGCAGCCGCGCTTCGATTCGTGGGCGCCGGGCGCCGCCACCGCGGTGCTGTCCGCGATCGCGGTGGGCTACCTGCTGTCCAGGACCGCGGGGATCCCGCCGCTCATCAGCCAGCCGGAGGAATTCGACCCGCTGGGCGTGATCACCACGATCGCGGAGCTCATCGGCGCCGTTTCCGGCGTCGTCTTGCAGTCCCGAAAGGATGGAACATGAATTCGGCCCTCACCGGGCGACGGCGCGCCGTCCCCCTCACCGTCACGGTGCTCGTCGCCCTCCTCGCCGCCCTGTACACGCTCACGACCGGGCATGAGGCGGCCCACGCGGCGGACGCCAGCGGTCATGACCACGCCCGTGCGACCGGGCTGCCCACCGCCCGGCAGGTCGCCTTCCACGATCAGATGCGCAAGCTCTGGGAAGACCACGTGACCTGGACCCGGCTCGCGATCGTCACCTTCGCCGACAACTCCGCGGGCTTCAGCGCGACCGCCACCCGGCTGCTGCAAAACCAGGCCGACATCGGCAACGCGGTCGTGCCCCTCTACGGCACCGCCGCCGGCCAGCACCTGGGCGGCCTGCTCCACGATCACATCACGATCGCGGTCCAGCTGCTCCAGGACGCCAAGGCGGGAGACACGGCCGACTTCAATGCCGCGAAGACGAGCTGGTACGCCAACGCCAACCAGATCGCCGATTTCCTGTCGGCGGCCAACCCGCGGTTCTGGCCCGACGCCGTCATGCGAGCCGACATGAAGGAACACCTCGACCAGACGCTCGCCGAGGCAGTCGATGAACTGAGCGGCAACTACGCGGCCAGCGTCAACGACTACGAGGCGATCCACCTGCACATCCTCGCCATGGCTGACTTGCTCAGCTCCGGCATCATGCACCAGTTCCCGGCCAGGTTCCGCTGACGCGCTCCCTGACCGGGTTCGGGTTCGCCTGCTCAGGACAGGTGATAGATGTACGCGGTGGCCGGGATGTTCACGACCGTGCGGGTGATGCCGAGGCCGTCGATGGGTTTGCCGACGTCGATGACGTGTCCGCTGAGGTCGGGCTCGCCCGCGAGGACAACCACCGTCCGGATGCCCATCCGGCGCAGGTAGGCGACGCTGGCGGCATCGGGGAAGTTGCGGGTTGCGGACACGATCAGGTCCTGGCTGTGCGGGACGATGCCGCTGGCCCCGTTCGGCATCCGGGGGAAGGCGTCCGTCGTCGACACCAGGGCGAGGTTGTCCAGGTAGGTCTTCAGCGGCAGGATGAGCATCGGCTCCGCCACGCTGCCTGACGGCAAGGAGAATTGCGGGAGCTTGCCGTAGGGCGTCGTGGTCACGCCCTCGACGGCGACGAAGGCCAGCACGAGTAGCGCGACCACCGGGCCCGCCGCGCGCCGCGGCCACGCGCGACGCGCCGCGGCGGGCGCGGGTCGCAGCCGGGTGAGGGCGGCGGTGACGGCGCCCGCAGCCAGCAAGCCCAGCGGCAGGCTGACCCACAGCACCAGGCGGCCCGGGGTGCGCATCGAGTCCCACCCGGGCAGCACATGGAAGAGCGTCACGTATCCCGGGTTGCCGCCGCCCGGCAGATTGGGCCCGAGCGCGAGCGCGGCGGCCGCGAGGGCGCCGGCCGCCAGGGCGATGCGCCATCGGGGGCGCCACGCCGAGAAGACCAGGCCGACGACGGCGAGGACGGACACCGCCAGCCCCGGCATCAGCGAGGACTCGTCGGGGAATCTCATGCTCGCCCGGGCGCCCGCGCCGAGGGAGCCCCACAGCCACGAGCCCTTCGGGGCGACGCCGAGGTCGGTCAGGTGCGGCGAGAAGAGAGCGATGTAGCCGATCGTGCGCGCGTTGTCCGGGTGAAGGTGAGCGACCTGAACGTACGGCAGGGACATCAAGACCGTCACGGCGCCGAACACCGCGGCGCCGCCGAGGTTGGCCCAGAACAGGCGCGGATTGGCCGGCCGCACCCGGCGGGAGCGGAAGCAGGCATAGCCGTAGCGGCCACTCGCGACGACGAAGCCGGCGAGCATCACGTACACGAAGGCCAGCCCGATGCCGAAGCCGAGCGTGACCTGCCACGCCGCCACGGCCCAGCCCGCCCACACCCACCCGGGCCGGAGGGGCCCGGACCGGCCGGAGCGAAAGGACCAGCCGTGACCGCGGGCCAGCATGGCCAGCGCCAGCACGATGCCACCGGAGGAGAGCACATGGAGGTGGGTGATCTGGCCCGCCCGCCACGGCGCGTACGCGAACGCGACACCCGCGATGGCCGCGCCGATGCGCAGCGCCCCCAGCTGACGGGCCAGCGCGTACGCCCCGAATGACGCGAGCGCGAACGCGAGAACGAACATCAGGTTGTAGCGCAGCAGCGCCGCGGCCAGCCCGCGGCCGATGATCCCGGCCGGCGCGTAGCCCAGCAGGCTGTCGCTAAAGGCCAGTGAGTACCGCTCCGGATAAAACGCGTTGGCATCCCACAGGTGCAAAGGATTGGTGAGCAGCGCGTGCCCGTCCCAGGCCATTCCCCACGCCACCAGGGTCGGGTCACCCCAGTCGACCGGCAGGCTCGTGGTCGGGTGGGCCAGCGCAGGCCAGGTCATGACCGCGGCGAGCGCCACCGCCAGCACCGCCGCGACCGTCCACTCGTGCCGCGCGATCCGTCCCCGGCGGCGCCAGCGCGCTGGCCGCGCGTCCGCCTTGCCCGTGCCGGTGCCCGCGCTCGCGGTGCCTGCCATCGGCGTTCCCGCCATCAGCGTCAGGCCTCGTGGTAGCCGCATGGCTTCCCTTCTCGTATGCGCGCCGCCCCGGCCTCTTTCAGGGTGCGGCATGGCACTGACACCGCGCTGGCGCGCGGCTGAAGCGAGCACGGAGATCCGGGTTCACAACTGGATCGCCGGTGACGGTGGGACGGGAGGGGAGGGGACGATGACATCGGCTCATGGGCGGTTACTGGTGGAGCGCTTCGCTCTCTTTTATTCTTACACCCAGGAGGCTCAGTTCTCGGTCCATCCGCTCCTTGTAGGTATCGTAGTCGCGGACGTTCTTGTAGATGCGGTAGGTGCGGATGCCGATCACGAGCAGGATGGTCAGCAGGATGGACGAGAGAAGGGCCTGGCCCGCGGCCGTCAGGCTCGCCGAGGTATTGTAGCCCCCGTACCCGAGAGCCAGCCCGTACTGAATATTCGAAGCGGCGCCGATGATCCCATCGATCACCTCCTGGCCTATCCACAGGATCACGATAAATAGAATCCGGGCAACCAGGTACTCCTGGAGCCTGCCCGGATTACTCCGGTACTTCTCAACTTTCTCCAGCTCAGCCTGGAGGGCCGCCCGCTGCCTCATGGCGCTATTCGAACCGCGACGCCCTTGCCACCTGTCAATTGGGTTATACAAGGCAATCGCTACCATACCGGCCGGGATCCCCACCGCTTCGCCGATAAGAAGGATCACCACTTCATGTGCTGACATTCCCCGCCTCCGCGCCCGTGATGCCGATGTTACTTACGGTGCCCATGGGGCGCATTGGGTAAGCGGTGGTGCCTCGGCAAGCGGTGCCTCAGCGAAACGGTGCCCGGGTTACGCGAGAACGGCTCGCATCCCGGTTCGGGATGCGAGCCGCTTCGCGGCCGCGGTTAGCGGGCGGGATCGGCTACCGGCGCTTGACCTGGAAGGAGATTCGCTGGGTGAGCACCCGGCCGGTGATCGTCACCGTGTATGTGCCGGCCGGCATTCCGGTCGTGTCGATGGTGACCGTGACGGCGCCGTTGCCGTCCGGGCCGGTCACCACGGGCGGCGCGACCGTGAAGTTGCGCCCGGTCCCGGTTACCGTGATCGACACGTCGTCCCAGGCCTGCCCGGGCACTGTCGAGGTCGGGTCGGCGAACGGGCCGGTCGTCGACGCGCCGAACTGCCCGGGAAGCGGCGGGAAGACGCCGAAGCCATCCACGATCGTGGTGCCGTTCGGGGACCGGCCCGGGATGAACCCGTGCCCGGTGACCGTGACGGTCTGGCCGCTGGCCACCCGCTCGGCGGAGGCGCTGGCGTGCGCCTGCAGCAGGCCGAGCCCAATTTGGGCCAGCACGCTCGGCTGGAACAGCCCGTGCTGCCGGTCGATCTGAGCGACCAGCGCGGGCACGAAGTCCGGTGCGTAGATCGTGCCCCAGCCGGACGCGATGTCATAGCCGGCGCTGGTCGCGAAGCCGGTGACGCCGAAGGCGGTGTTGGTGTACCCGGCGGGGACGTCGACGATGCCGGCCGCGGCGCCGCGCGGCCCGATCGCCGCCAGGGCCGGGTTGACGGTGCCCAGGTCCCGCTGACGGACCTGCGTGGCCAGCGCGAGGATGCCCGCGAAGGTGGGCGACGCCTGCGAGGTCCCGTTGGTGGAATCCATCGAGATGTCGGGGTAGGCGCGGCCGGTGACGCCGTCCAGGGCTGGGTTGCCCCGCTGCCACCACGGCTGGCGGTAAATGGTGGAGACGCCGGCGCCTTCCGCGTCGGAGTGGTCGGTCGGGGCGGCCCACAGCGCGTCCGGTGCGGTCCGGCCGGCCACAGTCGCCAGGCCTGCGTTGGGAAGGGTGCCGCCGACCGCGGTGACCCAGGGGTTGTCGGATACGTGGTCCGCGCTGACGCCGATGGCCGGGGTGCACTGGCCGGTGGCCCCGAGGACCGGCGGGACGGTCGGCCCGCAGTCACCGGAGGCGAACATCACCGGGATGTTGTGCGCGGCGGCGTCGAGGAACGCCGGGTCCAGCGAGCGGATGGCCGCCGTCTGGCTGGCCCCTGGGTTGGTCGCGTCGTTGATGAAGTCGTTCTCGCCGTCGCCGAGGCTCACCGTGACGATGTCGGCCAGGTGCTGGTCGGCGATCATCTTGATGGCCTGGGCGACCTGCGGCCAGCCCTGCATGCCGATGGTTTCCGGCACCGACGGGTGAACGAAGATGATGTTCGCGTAAGGCGCCATCGAGTGGATCGCCTCGGCGTCGAGCCGGTCCTCGCCCGTGCTGCACTCGACCTGGCAAGTGAAGGACGGGCTGGCGGGCGCCGGGAGGGCGATGTCGGTGATGTTCACCGGCGGCAGGGTCATCGCCGTGTCGTAGTTAGCCATGGACGCCGCCAGGCCGGGGTCGGGGTTGGTGACCACGTACGCCACGGTCACGCCGGCGCCGTCGATTCCCTTGTTCCACAGGTCGTTGACGCCGTAGTCGATGATGTCGGACTGCGCCGTCCCATCCGGGAAGCCCCGTAGTCGCAGGGATGTCCCGGCGGCGATCTTCGCCTCGATCGCGTTGAAGGTCGCGGTCGT
>JAICUO010000531.1 GCA_025935815.1 Streptosporangiaceae bacterium | reverse complement strand
TAGGCCGTCCCCGACGTCCCGATCGATACCGCGACGTCGCCGTCGGCCAGGGCGAGGCTGAGCGCGGCCCCCATGTTGTCGCCCGTACCGGCGGACAGCGCGGCGCCCCACGATGTGTGCCCGACCACCTCAGCCGGCCCGGCGACCCGGGGCAGGGCGACCGGGTGGCCGATCGCCCGCTCAGCCAGGCCGGGCAGCCACGTGCCGTCGGCGGCCGAGAAGTACCCCGTCCCCGAGGCATCGCCGCGGTCGGTGACCGCCGCCTGGGCCGAGCCGGGCCCGCCGCCGGCCAGCCGCCAGGTCAGCCAGTCGTGTGGTAGCAGGACCGTCTGCGTGCGCTTGGCGTGCGCGGGCTCGCGCTCGGCCAGCCAGCGCAGCTTGGTCACCGTGAACGACATTGTCGGCACCGACCCGGTGCGCGCGGCCCATTCCGCCGGCCCGCCGAGCTCATCAATCAGCTGCGCCGCCTGCTGCGCGGACTTGACGTCGTTCCACAGCATCGCGGGGCGGATGACCGCCCCCGTCTCGTCCAGCGCGATCATGCCGTGCTGCTGAGCCGCGACGCCGATGCCGGAGGCCTGCTCCAGCAGGTCCCGCCCTGCGGTGCCCAGTGCCTCCCACCAGGCCGCCGGGTCGCACTCGGTGCCGTCTGGGTGCGGCGCCGCGGCCTGCCCGACCACGGTGCCGTCTTCCGCGCGGCAAAGCACGATCTTGGTGGACTGGGTCGAGGAGTCAACGCCGGCGACTAGCATCAAACGACCTCTTTCTGGCCGAGCAGGGGCGAGCTAGGGGAAGTCACGACAATCATGGGCAATCGCGATGCCAGCCCGGTCTTGACCAGTTAAGATGACCATAATTTAATATTTTCGGCAACTGTTTCGGAGGCGGGCTTGGCCGGTACCGCCAGGTATCTGTTAACTTACTTACCAGTTTCGGTCATAGCCCCGTGAGGTCGCGGTAGCTAGGCTGGTCGTTCAGGTAACGGTGACACGGGAGTCTCGCATGGCACAGATCGTCCTCGACCACGTCGAGAAGGTGTACCCAGGGGGCATCAAGGCCCTCGATGACCTCAACCTCGACGTCAAAGAGGGCGAGTTCATGGTTCTCGTCGGCCCCTCCGGGTGCGGCAAGTCCACCGCGCTGCGCTCCATCGCGGGCCTGGAGGAGATCACCGGCGGCACGATCCGGATCGGCGACCAGGTGGTGAACGACCTGCCGCCCAAGGACCGCGACATCGCCATGGTGTTCCAGAACTACGCGCTGTACCCGCACATGACCGTCGCGGAGAACCTCGCGTTCGGCCTCAAGCTGCGTAACACGCCCAAGCCCGAGATCCGTCGCCGCGTTGACGACGCCGCCAAGCTGCTCGGCCTGGAGCCGTACCTGAAGAGCAAGCCGGCCCAGCTGTCCGGTGGCCAGCGGCAGCGGGTCGCCATGGGGCGCGCCATCGTCCGCGAGCCGCGCGCCTTCTTGATGGACGAGCCGCTGTCCAACCTGGACGCCAAGCTGCGCGTGTCCATGCGGGCGGCGCTCAACCAGCTGCACGAGCGGCTGCACACCACCACCGTGTACGTCACCCACGACCAGGTCGAGGCCATGACCCTCGGCCAGCGCGTCTGCGTGCTGCGCGACGGCCAGCTGCAGCAGGTCGACACGCCGCAGCGGCTGTTCGAGGCCCCGGTCAACCTGTTCGTCGCCGGGTTCATCGGCTCCCCGGCCATGAACTTCGTCAACGCGGAGCTCGTCCGCGATGACGGCCCCGCCGTCACGTTCGCCGGCTACCGGCTGCCGGTCCCCGCGTCGGTGCTGGAGGCCAAGGCCGGCCTGGACGGCTACTTCGGCCGCCAGCTCATCCTCGGCATCCGGCCGTCCGACTTCGAGGAAGCCGGCTTCGCCGACGCCTCGTGGGCGCGCCTGCCGGTCACCGTCGGGGTCACCGAGGAGCTCGGCACGGAGATCCACGCGATCTTCACGATCGACGCGCCGCCGGTCGAGCACGCCAGCATCACGCATGCGACCGCGGGCGACGGAGACGAAGAAGCGGTTCCGGCGCTCATCGGCGGCAGGTCGCTGTGGACCGCCCGCGTGTCCGCCCGGTCCACGGTCCGCCCAGGCCAGCCGGCCGAGCTCGCCGTGGACACCAGCCGTCTGCAGTTCTTCGACCCTGACAGCGGCCTGACGATCGGCCACCCGCAGGCTTCCCCGGCGGCGACCAGCGCCCAGGTCGCGTAACACAGCCGCGTAACACAATAGTCAGCAGAAGTTCACACATATGCCGAACGGGCAGTGGCGGCTCGGGCCGAATGAGTCGCCTCCCGCCCGTTCGGTATATTGGTTTCTACCCACTTCTGCGAAGTTCGTGCCTCAGGCTGGCAAATAACTTCCACGGCATTACGCCGATTTGAAACGCTTCCCCCCATAGCAGTTGCGTTCGTGGACGGTTAAGATCTCCCGTGACTTATGTGATCGTGTAGGCCTAGCTAAGAGGAGACTTGATGGCGGAGACGTCCACCGCTACCGTTCCCGCCCCGCCCGCTCGGCTCGAACCCGACGCGATCGGCGTAGCACAGGACACCATCATCGGCATGGCAACGTCCGCGCCCGCCGCGGTTGTCGCCTACATCCTGGCCTCACTGGCCCTGACGGTTAATTACGGTGGCGGGATCACCCTGCTGGTGACGGGTATCCCGATGCTGATCATTGCCTACGCATACCACCGCCTGAACAGGTGGAACGCGAATAGTGGCGCGTCCTTTGAGTGGGTGGGCCGCTCGATAAATCCCTACCTCGGGTTTATGACCGGCTGGCTGATGATCGCTGGCTATGTCTTCGGGACGCTGAGCGGGGTCACGGTGCTCGGGCCGAACGTGCTCGCCGTCTTCGGCAGCGACGCCTCCAACAAGTGGGGCAACGTGGGCATCGCCACCGCTCTTGGCCTGCTCATGATGATCATCGCCATCGTGGGCATCAAGCTCACCGCGCGTGTCCAGGTCGGCATGGCGATCGTCGAGTACGCGATCCTCATCGGGGTCTCGATCTGGGGCCTGGTCTACGTCCTGGGCCACACCGCGCCTACGGTCGTCCCCGTCTCCAGCGGCTGGTTCAGCCTCACCGGGATCGGCGGCAAGGGTGACCTGGTGGGCGGCTTCCTCATCGCGGTGTTCGCCTTCAGCGGCTGGGACGGCACCATCTACGTCAACGAGGAGGTCAAGCACCGCCGGGTGAACCCCGGCCGCGCGGCCATCATCGCCGTCATCTTGCTGACCGTCATCTACGCGCTGGCCCAGTTCGGGCTGCAGGGCGTCCTGCCGGCCGACAAGCTGCAAAACAGCGCGGCCCCGCTGGTGGACATCGGCAACGCCCTCGGCGGCGCGACGTGGGGCAAGCTCATGGCCCTGTCAGTGGCGCTGTCCGGGATCGCGACCACCGGCACCGGCATCGTCATCTCCGCCCGCATCATCTACGGGATGGCGAGTTACCGGGTACTGCCGGAGTTCCTGGCCAACGTCCCGCGGCGGTTCATGACCCCAGCGGCGGCCAGCCTCGTCGTCGGGTTCCTGCTCGTCATCCTCGCCTGGGTGTACCTGCTGGCCAACTCGGTGCAGACCGCCTTCGGCTACATCCTCGACCTGACCGGCATCTTGTTCGCCGTCTTCTATGTCCTGACCGCCATGGCCACGATCGTGTACTACCGCCGCCGCGTCCTGTCCGGCGCGGTCGAGGCGATCACGCTCGGCGTCCTGCCGCTGGCCGCCGCGGCCTTCCTCGTCTGGATGGTGGTCAAGGCGCTCATGGAAAAGGACGCGCCGGAGCTGTGGACGCTGGTCGGCATCGTCGTGTTCGGCTTCCTGCTCATGCTGGTGGCCCGGTTCGTGCTCAAGTCGCCGTTCTTCTCCATCGGCCGCGAGAGTGACCCCGGCCCGCGGAAGGCAGCGGCCGCGGCCAGCTAGCGCGCTCGACGATCAAGGCGGAGGCCGGGGCGCGCAGGGCCCCGGCCTCCGCCTTGCGTTCGCGCTACTTGTTCCGGTGGCGGCCGGTTACCCGGCGCCCGAAGCCACCCTGCGGCTCACTGTCGGCCGCCGGCGCGGCCGCGGGGGTGGCGGCTTCGTCCTTGCCCGCGCTGCCCTGCCCGTCGGGGCCCGCGCCGGTGATGTTCCGCAGGCTCTCCAGGGCGCTGGCCGTAAGCGGGTCACCAGCTGGCAGGTGCAGCTCGCACCGTTCGGCCGTGTCCCGCAGGAGCTTGGATCCGTCGCTTTGCCGGCCGACGGCGTACTGGGCGTGCGCCAGGTTCAAGCTGGCCGACAGCGTGAGCCGGTGATCCACGCCCAGGGTCTCGGCGTACCCGGTCCGCACCTGCTCGTAAAGCTGCACGGCGGAGGCCATCTTGCCCGCGCCATGGTTCGCGCCGGCCAGCGCGCCGCAGGCGGCCAGCGTGTCGGGGTCAAGGGGGCCAAGGACCTTCCGCCGGTCGGCGACCACTCGCTTGAGCAACGAGATCGCCGCCTTCGCCTGCCCGTCCGCCAGGTAGGCCTCAGCGAGCTGCTGGGCCGTGCTCAGCGCGTCAGGATGCTTCCCGCCCTGGACCTTCTCCCGGTCGGCGAGAACCCGCTTCCCGAGCCACACAGCCTCGGAATACTGCCCGGTGGCGCGCAGCGCGGTGGCGAGGTCGTCGCGGGTGCCCATGGCCTCCACGCTGTCGGTGCCCATCGCGTGGTCATAGGCGGAGACCGCCTCGGTCAGCACCGATACCGCCTCGCCCGGCCGTCCGGCCGCCAGCAGGGCCTTACCTAGGTCCCGGGAGGCGTCGGCGGTTCCGGTGGCGTCTGGCCCGAGCCTGCTGGCCCGGTCGCCCTTGACCCACTGGAACCAGGAGATGGCCTCTGACGGCCGTCCCGCGGCCATGTAGGCGCGGGCCAGGTGCTCGGAGATCACCAGGGTGTGCGGGTGGTCGCCGCCGAGAACGCGGTCGCTGGTGGTCGCCAGGTCGCTCCAGTACTCGACGGCGGCGGCCGGGGCGGGCAGCGCGTCCAGGCTCTGCCCGGCGCACAGCAGCAGCCCATGGCACTCGTCCTGCCACAGGGCGTCCCCCGCGATCCGCCGCAGGGTCTCCGCGCAGGACCGGTAGGCCCGGCGCAGCCACTCGGGCTGGTCCTCGCCGGGCCAGTCGGCGAGCATGGCGTTCGCCGCGGCAACCGAGATGCCGCTCAGTGACTCCGGGGGGCAGGCGGCCCTGATCGCCGCCTGCACTACCCAGTTGACCCGCACCATCGGCGGGGTCAGCGTCGAGTCGACCGACAGCAGCCCCGTAGCCGCCAGCGCGGCCAGCCCGTCATAAACCGCCGCCTCCGGGACCGAGTACTCGCGGCCCGAGGCGGTGAACACCGTGCCGGGGATCCCGGTGCCATCCAGGAGCGACGCGAAGGTGAGCTGCGGGTGGGCAAGGTTCCCGGCTAGCAGGGCGGCGTGCTCCACCGACAGCCCCCACGTCAGCGCGGCCGGAGACGCGGCG
>JAICUO010000302.1 GCA_025935815.1 Streptosporangiaceae bacterium | reverse complement strand
AGTCGCCTGGCTGCCCGGGGGCAAGGCGTTCTACTACGTGCGCCGGCTGCCGCCCGACCAGGTTCCCGAGGGTGAGGCCCAGTACCACCGCCGTGTTTACCTGCACGTCGTCGGGACCGACCCGGCGGGTGACCTGATGGTCTTCGGCGAGGGGCGCGACAAGACCACCTACTACAGGGTCAGCGTCAGCATGGACGGCCGCTGGCTGGTCGTTTCGGCCTCGATCGGCACCGCGCCCCGCGATGACGTGTGGCTCGCTGACCTGACCGCCAGTGATGCCGCCCGGCCGGACTTCACCGAGGTCGCCGTGGGGCTGGACGCCCAGACCTCGCTGCACGCCTGGCGGGACGGGCGGCTGTACGTGTTCACCGACCTGGACGCGCCGCGCTCTCGGCTCGCGATCGCCGACCCCGCCGACCCCCGCCCGGGAAACTGGCGGGACCTGCTCCCGGAGGACCCCGAGGCGGTGCTGCGCAGCTACGCGATCCTCGACGGCGACCAACTCGAGCGCCCCGTGCTGCTGGCGTCGTGGACCCGGCACGCGATCAGCGAGGTCAGCGTGCACGACCTGGCCACCGGGACACAGCTGAGCGCGGTCACGCTGCCCGGCATCGGCTCGGTCGGCGGCATCGCCGAGCGCCCGGACGGCGGGCACGAGGCGTGGTTCGGCTACGCGGACTACACCACGCCCCCGACCGTGCTGCGGTACAACGCCCTGTCCGGGACCGTGGACGTATGGGCGAGCGCCCCGGGTTTCGCCGAACGCACTCAGGCACTGCCCGCGATCTCGGCCAGGCAGCTCACTTACCGGTCGAAGGACGGCACGCCGGTCCGCCTGGTCCTCATCGAGCCGGGTGCGAATCAGCGGGAGGGAACCGATCGCCCCGCCGGAAGGGAAAGGCCCTTGATCTTGTACGGGTACGGCGGGTTCGACATCAGCATGACCCCGGGGTACTCGGCGAACATCCTGGCCTGGGTGGAGGCGGGCGGCGCGTACGCGGTCGCGGCGCTGCGCGGCGGGAGCGAGGAGGGCCAGGACTGGCACCGCGCGGGGATGCTGGACCGCAAGCAGAACGTCTTCGATGACTTCCACGCGGCGGCGGAGTACCTGATCTCCCTCGGCGCAACGACCGCGGGGCAGCTCGCGGTGTGGGGCGGGTCAAACGGGGGACTGCTGGTCGGCGCGGCCATCACGCAGCGGCCGGAGCTGTTCGCCGCCTGCGTCTGCTCGGCGCCGCTGCTGGACATGGTCCGGTACGAGAAGTTCGGCCTGGGCGAGACGTGGAACACCGAGTACGGCTCGGCGGCGGTGCCCGAAGAGCTCGGCTGGCTGCTGTCGTACTCGCCGTACCACCGGGTCGCGGCCGGGACGGCGTACCCGTCGGTGCTGTTCACCGTGTTCACGAACGACACGCGGGTGCACCCGATGCACGCGTACAAGATGTGCGCGGCGCTCCAGCACGCCACGCGACCCCGGGGCACAGGCCCCCTGTCGACCCCCGGCGAAGGGGAGACTCCGTCCCCCCTTTCACGCTCTTGGCCGGGGTCCCCGGAGACCGCCGCGACCCCGGGTCTGCCCTCCCCGGCAACCCCCCGGCAGGACCGGGTGATACTGCTGCGGGCGGAGGGGCAGGTTGGTCACGGGGCGCGGGCGGTGTCGCTGACGGCGGAACTGGCGGGGGATGCCCTGGCGTTCGTGGCGCGGGAGACGGGCCTGTCCCGGTGAATCACTCGTTTCCCGTTAATGGAGGCAGGTCCTTCAGCTTCCGCTCAGCCACAGCTGCGATAGTGCCCTGATAAGTGGCCCGATAGGGGAGGAGAGCGCATGCCCAGAAAGGGCGACCTGATCGCCGTGGGCGTGCTCGCGGGGCTGGCTCTCCTGGTCTTCGGGATCCCCGCGATGGCCGGGCACCCGGTGCTGCCCGGCGATGACATGACGCAGAACTACCCGCTGCGGGTGATGGCCGGGCGGGAGATCCGGGCCGGGCACCTGCCACTGTACGACCCGTACATCTGGAGCGGGGCACCGCTGCTCGCCAACTGGAACGCCGGCGCCGCCTACCCGCTGACCTGGGTGTTCGCCGTGCTCCCGGGGAGCGCGGCGTGGACGTTCGGGCTGGTGATCACGTACGCGGTGGCCGCTATCGCGATGTTCGGGTTCCTGCGGGGCCTGCGGATAAGGACGGTGGCGGCCTTCGTCGGAGCGCTGACGTTCGCGTTCGGCGGGGCGATGGCCGCCCAGGTGACGCACTACGGCCTAGTCGCCGGGATGAGCTGGGTGCCGCTGGCCCTGCTGGCGGTGACCCGGCTGTCCGCGCGGGATAACGCGGCGGGCGGGCGCCGGGGCAGCACTCGGGCCCGGCTGGGCTGGACGGCCGTGCTCGGGCTGACCGTCGCGCTCATCATCTTGGCGGGAGAGCCGCGGGCGATCGCCGACGGGTTCGTGATCATCGCCGGGTACGCGGCGTGGCGGCTGGCGGCGCTGCTGGCGCCCGGGCCGGCGCGTACCCGCAAGGCCGCCGCCCGCTGGCCTTCCGTGGCGTACCTGGCCGGCGGGGCGGTGCTCGGGGTAGCGCTGTCGGCGATCCAGTGGCTGCCGGGCCTGGCCGCGATCGGCACGTCGCAGCGCGCGGAAGCGTCGCTGGGACTGTTCAGCTCGGGATCGCTGCCTTACCGGTGGCTGCTCCTGATGCTGGTCCCCGACCTGCTGGGCGGGTCGGGGACCTGGACGCAGCCCAGCTTCTTCGCCTCCTACAACCTGACCGAGGTGACCGGGTACGCGGGGATCTTGCCGCTGGTCGCCGCGTTCGCGTTGCTCGCCCGGCTGCCGCTGCGCGGCCTGCTGGCGTGGCTGGCGGGCCTGGCCCCGGGCCGGCTGATGGCGAGCGGGACCCCCATGGCGAGCGTGGAATGCGGGGCGCTGGCCCCGAGCGGGCGCCAGCGCCGTCCGCGCCCTCGGGTGCCGGAGTGGCTGGCCTGGCACGTCATGGCCGTCGTGGGGGTGGCACTGGCGCTCGGGGGCAACACGCCGCTGGGGGCGGTGCTCGCGCAGTTGCCGTTCTACGGCACGCAGCGGCTGCAAAGCCGCAACATCCTGGTGCTGGACGTGGCGCTGGCCGTGCTCCTGGCCTACTGGGCCGATGACCCGTTCCCGGAGCGGGCGCGCCGGCTGGCGCGGCGGGTGCCCGTGGACGCCGTCGTGGGGGCATTGCCGGCCGTCGCCATCGTGATCATCGTCGCGGGGGCGGCCTGGACGGCTGGCATGGTGCGCTGGGTGGCGGGCAGCCCGGGGCTGAGCGCGCAGGTCATCGAGGCGCTACGGCCGTGGCTGGTCCCGTTCGCGGTGCTCGGGGCGCTGGCGCTGGCGCTGCTATGGACCGGGCGGCGGGTGCCGGGGCGAGTGCGGTCATGGCTGATCGCCGGCTTCGTGACGGTGGACGCGCTCGTGTTCACGGCGCTCGCCGTGGTCCAGATCGCCTACCAGCCGGCGGCGAACCCCGGGCCGGCGAACCCCGGGCCGGCCGTCGCGGGGCCCGCTAACACCGGGCCCGCGGTCCCGCACATGACGATCCGGCCGATCGCCGCGCTGGGGTACCCGGGGCGGTTCGCGATCTATGACCCGGACCTGCACAACACCCACGGGCTATCGATCCTCGGGCCACCGGACATGAACTCCCTGACCCGGACTCCGTCCGTTCAGGGATACACCTCGCTCGTCGACGGGCGGTACGCGGCGGCCACCGGATCGCACATGGCCGCCGGACAAGGGCAGAACGTCTTGTCCCCGGCCGCGATTGGCGGCCAGACGCTGGACGCGCTCGACACCACGATCCTGCTCACCTTGCCCGTGTACGCGGACGGGGACCTGCGTGGCGTGCTGGTGGCGCCGCACTGGGTGCTGGCCGGCTACGACGGGGAATTCGCGGTCTACCGCAACCCGCGGGCACGCGGGCCGCTGACGCTTTCCGCCCGCCCCGGCCAGACGCTGGCCGGGGCATCGGTGACCAACGTGACCGGCCCCCCTACCAGCCCGGCGCGGGCCACGGTGAGCTCGCCGGCCGGAGTCCGCGTGGTGCGCTCGGTGGCCGCCATCCCCGGCTGGGCCGCCACCTGGCACCCCGCTAACGGGCACCTGGTCACGTTGCCGGTGCAGCCGGACGGCGTCGTCCAAGCCGTCGATGTCCCGCCCGGGACCGGCACGCTCAGCTGGCATTACGCGCCGCCGCGGCTGACGGCGGGGCTCGGGATCTCCGTGACGGCGCTGGTGGTGATCGTGCTGCTATCCGGCGTGGCCCTCACCCGGGCCCGGGACCGCGCCGGCGTTCCGCTTCGCTGGAGCCGCGTCCCCCGCGAAGTCCCCGCGCGACGCGACCTGGCCGCCTAGCTGGCCGCTTCCCCGATAGCCTCCACGTGGAGCGTAAACCACCCCCCCGGAGGCTCGATCTTGCTCGGCCACGTCCCCCTGGCGATCATCGGCGCCGTCCCCGCGCCGCCCACGCTGACCAGCACCTGCGGCAACGATCCGGGCCTGGCCTGCCGGCTCGTCTGGGACCTGTCGCACAGCGCCCCGGCAGCCCAGGTGACGGACAACTACCTGTCCGGCCCGATCCACCTGGCGCTTCGGGTGGCCTTCGTGGTGCTGCTGGCGCTGGTCATCCGCGCGCTGCTGCACCGGCTGATCAACCGGGTCACCGAGCGCGCGACGCAAGCGGTGCTCCTGCCGTTCCGCAACCCGCTGCCGGGCGGCGGGGTCCGGGGCGCGGTCCGGCGGGTCCCGCGGCGCCGCCCGCCCGGGGACGCGGACCCGGCCGTCGCCGAGAACACGGCTGCCGAGAACACGGTCGCCGAGAACACTGCTGCCGAGAACACGGTGGCCGAGAACACGGTGGCGGCCGCGGTGGTGGAAACCGCGATGGTCGCCGAGCGCCGCCATCAGCGGGTCCGCGCGCTCGGCTCGATCTTGCGCAGCGCCGCCTCGGTCACGATCTTCGCCATCGCCGGCGTGGTCGTGCTGGGCGACCTTGGCATCAACCTGGCCCCGCTGCTGGCCAGCGCGGGCGTGGTGGGCATCGCGGTCGGCTTCGGTGCCCAGAACCTGGTCCGTGACTACCTGACCGGCGTCTTCATGCTGCTGGAAGACCAGTACGGCGTGGGCGACGTCATCAGCGTCGGGGACGCGACCGGGACGGTGGAGACCCTGACGCTGCGGATCACCCGGATACGCGACGTGAACGGGGTCGTCTGGCACATTCGCAACGGCACGATCGACCAGGTGGGCAACAAGTCGCAGGGGTGGGCGCGCGCGGTGATCGACTTCCCGGTCTCCTACCTGGCGGACCTGGCCACCATCAGGTCAATCCTGGACGCGGTGGCCGAGGCGGCCTGGGACGACCCCGTCCTGCGCGGCGTCATGCTGGAAAAGCCCGAGATCTGGGGGGCTCAGGACGTTTCCAGCACCGTGGTCACCATGCGGATGGTGGCGCGGACGGCGCCGCTGCGCCAGTGGGAGGTCGAGCGGGAGATGCGCGCCCGCGTCAAGACCGCCCTGGACGCCGCCGGGATCGCCCCGCCCGTTGAGCTCGCCGGAGCCGCGGTGATCGCCGATAACACGGCATCCGCGGCGCCGCCCGCGCCGGGGGCGCGGCGCCACCGTCGTACCAGCGACGATTCCTGAGTGGATAGGCTGGGAGGCGCCATGAATGAGAACACCCCTGCTGAGCCGGTCACCTTCTACGAAGCCGCTGGCGGCGAGGAGACGTTTACCCGGCTGGTGCGCCGGTTCTATCAGGAGGTCGCCGCCGATCCGGTGCTGCGCCCGGTCTACCCGGCCAAGAACCTCGGCCCGGCCGAGGAGCACCTGCGGCTGTTCCTCATCCAGTACTGGGGCGGCCCGCAAGCCTATAACGAGCTGCGCGGGCACCCCCGGCTGCGGATGCGGCACGTTCCCTTCCGCGTCGGCCCGGTCGAGCGCGACCACTGGCTACTGCACATGCGCACGGCGATGGACGAGGTCGAGCTGCCCGCGGAGCTGGACGCGCAGCTGTGGGACTACCTGGTGATGGCCGCGCACAGCCTGGTCAACCACGTCCCCGATGGCCCCGGCAGCGGCGGCCGCGCCGATCTCGGCGTCCGCCCCGCCTAGGGGGCTCAGTCGCCCGCGGGGTCGGCGGGCCAGCCGGCGATCACGTGCACGGCGCCATCGGCTTCCACGAGGCGAGCCGGCAGGTTCAGGCTCGCCAGCCAGTCCAGGGCCGGGCGGCCGCGGATGATGGCAGCGGTCGCCGCGGTGTTAGCGTCCGCGCAGCTCGCGGCGGCCACGGAGACAGTGCGCCAGACCGGCGCGGCGGGCAGCCCGGTTCGCGGGTCCAGGATGTGGTGCAGAAGGTCGCCGCCGCGCCGCCACCGGCGCGCGACGGTCGAGGACGTCGCCAGGCCGCCGTCTCGGATGGCGATGACGGTGCTCGGGCCGCCTGACGGGGGCTGGTCGCCTGGCAGCCCGGTGACGTCTTGCACCCGGATCCGCCAGCCGCCTTCCGGCGAGTCCCCGGCGACCGCCGTGTCGCCGCCGAGGCTGACCAGTGCCCCGCAGCCGAGCTCCTTGGCGATCCGCAGCGCCGACCGGTCCGCCGCCCAGCCCTTCACCGTCGCGCCGAGGTCAAGCCGCACCCCGGCTGGCATGGTGAGCTTGCGGGTAGCGGGGTCGAGGTCGACGCAGCGCCATCCCGGGATGACCCGCGTGGTCAGCGGCAGGGCCGGCCCGGTCGCGGGAAGCTGGCCGAAGTCCCGGTCATACCCCAGGGCGGCGATGGCCGCGCCAACGGTCGGGTCAACGTCGCCGTTGGTGAGGCGGGCGGCCCGCAGGGCCACGGCGATAGCCTCGGCGAGCAGCGGGCTGACGGTCACGGTGCACAAGCCGGCCGCGTCGCCCGCCATCTGGCCGATCCGGGCGATTTCCGAATCGGGCCGGAACCGGCTGGCCGCGGCGTCCAGCTCGGCCAGGTCCATGGCGAGCAGCTGGCCCGCCTCGTCCAGCGCGCCCGGGTCGGTGACGACGAGCTGGACCAGCATGCCCAGCGCCTGCCAGGAGGCAGCCCCGGTTGGATGAGCGTCGGGCGGATCGGCGTCAGGAATGAGTGCCGCCCGAGGTGCTGACGGCACCGCCGTCATTGCCGCTGGCGGGCACGTAACCCGGCGCGGTCGCCGGCGGGGTAAGGCCGGGCGTGCCCTGATCGCCTTGGCTGGAGTTGCTGGTCCCCTGCCCGCCGGTGGCCGGCTGGGTGCCGGTCTGCTGCGTGGAAGCGGACGCCGGCCCGGGCAGCGCGAGGGCGACCGCGCCGGTGGCGGCCAGGCTCGCGACGCCCACGGCGGCCGTGACGCGGTTCAGCCGCAGGCGGCCGCGCTCGCGGTCGGCCACGGCCCGCGAGCGCGCGTCGCGCGCGGCGGCCGCGTCCGGCGACCCGCCGCGTGGCACCGATTCACTCATGCCGTCAGTCTCGCATAGCCCGCTGCACGCCGGGTTCACGATTGCTGTGGGCGCGGTATGAAGAGGCTGACATCATGGCTGGATGAGCAACGCCGCCGCACACTCGCAAGCGCACGCCGCCTTCCGCGCGGCGCGGGATCTCTTGCTGGCCCACCGGGCGGACTACGCGGCCGCCCGGGGCGAGTTCACCTGGCCGGACCTGGATGAGTTCAACTGGGCGCTGGACTGGTTTGACGTCGTCGCCGCCGAGCATCCCGGCCGGCTGGCGCTGCGCGTGGCCGGGGACGACGGAACCGATGAGGCGCTGACCTACGGCCAGATGGCCGCCCGCTCCAGCCAGGTCGCCAACTGGCTGCGCGGCCTCGGCGTCCGGCGCGGCGACCACGTCTTGCTCATGCTGGGCAACGTCGTGCCACTGTGGGAGGTCATGCTCGCGGCGATCAAGCTCGGCGCGCTCGTCATCCCCGCCTCCACGCTGCTGCAAGCCGCAGACCTGGCCGACCGGGTCGAGCGCGGGCGCGTCCGGCACGTGATCACCGAGCCTGCCCACGCGGCGAAGTTCGCCGGCGTCCCCGGCGGCTGGACGCCGATCGTGACCGGCGAGGTCCCCGGGTGGACGCCTTACGCCGACTCGGCCAGCGCCCCGGCGGCGTTCACGCCGGACGGCCCGACGAGGGCCGGCGACCCGCTGCTGCTGTACTTCACCTCCGGCACGACGTCGCAGCCCAAGCTGGTCGGGCACACCCACGCCAGCTATCCCGTCGGGCACTTGTCCACGATGTACTGGATCGGCATCCAGCCCGGGGACGTTCACCTGAACATCTCCTCTCCCGGCTGGGCCAAGCACGCCTGGAGCAACTTCTTCGCCCCCTGGAACGCGCAGGCCACGATCTTGATCTTGAACCAGGAGCGGTTCAGCGCCCCGGGCCTGCTGCAGGCCCTCGGGAACCTGGACGTCACCACGTTCTGCGCGCCGCCGACGGTGTGGCGGATGCTCATCCAGGCGGACCTGGCCCAGGCCGACGTGCGCGGGCTGCGGGAGTGCGTGGCGGCCGGCGAGCCGCTCAACCCCGAGGTGATCGAGCAGGTACGCAAGGCCTGGGGCATCACGGTCCGGGACGGCTTCGGGCAGACCGAGACGACCGCGCAGGTCGGGAACACCCCCGGTGAGCCGGTCAGGCCCGGCTCGATGGGCCGCCCCCTGCCCGGCTACCCCGTCGTGCTCGTTGACCCCGTCTCCGGGGAGGTCGTGCCGGCCGGCTCGCCGCGGGCCAGCGAGGCCGGCGGCGAGATCTGCCTGGACCTGTCCGCGCACTCCGGGCGCCCGCTCGGGCTCATGACCGGGTACCAAGATGATGCCGAGCGCGACGCCGAGGCGATGCGCGGTGGCTTCTACCACACCGGCGACGTCGCGACCAGCGACGAGGCGGGCTACATCACCTACGTGGGGCGGACCGACGACGTCTTCAAGGCCTCGGACTACCGGATCTCGCCGTTCGAGCTGGAGTCGGTCCTCATCGAGCATGAGGCGATCGCCGAGGCGGCGGTGGTCCCGTCGCCGGACCCGATCCGGCTGGCCGTGCCGAAGGCGTACGTCATCCTCGCCGCGACCGCCGCGCCCGGGCCGGAGCTGGCCCGCGACATCATGGCGTTCTGCCGGACGCGGGTCGCGCCCTACAAGCGGATCCGCCGGGTCGAGTTCGCCGACCTGCCCAAGACGATCTCCGGCAAGATCCGCCGGGTGGAGTTGCGCGCCCGCGAGGCCGACGAGGCCCAGGCCAAGCCGCGCGGCGTCACCGAGTTCGGGGAGTAAGACTTTAACTGCTCGCCCGCAGCGCGGCGGGCCCGATGTTGAGCGCGGCTTGGGCGGGGCCCTGGGAATGTGTAGCCGCGCGGGGAGCACAGACTTTAGCTGGT